>NZ_JBPWAP010000011.1:0-105748 GCF_051776705.1 Bacillus cereus group sp. BceL291
GTTAGGGTTTATTTCGTATGCTCATTTTTAAGAGGATTATACTGTTTAAAAGTTTGTTCATTTCAATTAATGGAAAACCGTAGAGTTTCTATCCTTAAGTTGATGGGCATGCATTTTCACCCCTATTTCGGTTTCTCTGCTTTTAGTATAAACAAAAAGAATGAACCTGCTCAGTGCAGAAGTTCATTCTTTTCACATGAGAATATTCACTTTTTTCATATGAGATGGTTCATCTTCGTCCCATTCTCTTATATCGGCAACAACATCGTCACTGAAAAGCCACTTGTTCCATCTACAATAATTTTTCCGTTTACTGAAGCTGTTCGCTCCTCCATCCCCATAATACCGAGACCTTTTTTAACAAGAGCTGCCCCTTTTCCGTTATCCTTCACTTGCACCTTAACCATCTTGTTAAGCACATGAATATCTATAGAAATAACTGTAGCATCAGCATATTTCATTGCATTTGTTAGTGCTTCTGTAACATTCTCACCGATAATTTTCCACTGAATGGGAGAAATCATATCTAAGTTCCCTTTATATACAAAAGGAATATTCACATCATTCTTACCGGCAAATTCCTCTATGAATAATTTCATACGATGAATACCAATTTGCTCAGTTGGTGGCTTCATATTTTTCAATGTAATGCGAATACTTTCAATTCCATCTTTTGAAATGTGAATTGCATTTTGTAATAACTCCGCAGATTTTTCTTTATCTATTTCCATTAACCTTTTTGCTGCTTCCATTTGAATAAGCGCACCCGTCATCGAGTGACCAATTTTATCATGAATTTCTTGCGATAACCGATTTCTCTCTTCTAGCTTAAATGTGTATTCAGATTGTCTTATGTACTCTTTATTTTCATGTAAGCTTTTCGTAAGTCGTTGCATATCTTTTCGCATCTTATCATTTTGCGATTCAAGCTTTACTACACGCGATATATACCGATCTGCAATAGTTAAAACGAGAAAAGAAAATGCAACAATTAATCCATAAGTCATTCGAATACTTTCATCTGCAATCGTAATTGGGAGCATCATAACGACAAAGCTTGGCCAATTCTTTTCTATGTAATAGAATGTAATTTCGTATAAGTTCAAAGATAAAAACAAAATAAAAAATGGATGAACCCTCCATGTAAATAACATAACTACGCCAATGGATATACAGATTAATATTTTTTTATACGTATCTTTTTTAAATATAGAAATCATTACGTTTACAGAAAGGTAAATAAGTAAAGTAAATATAACCCACGGTAAATTTGCTACATTTGCGTAAATATAACTGAACACAATATATAAAAAGACAATTAATTTACTTACAGTTAACCAAAATTCCATATCATTAATCTACTTTCCCTGTTAAGTAATAAATCGCAATTTGTGTACGATGTTCAAGTCCAGTTTTCCCTAAAACTGACGTAATATAATTTGCAATTGTTCCCTCAGATATAAAAAGCTGTTTCGAAATTTCTTTATTTGAGAAACCTTTTGCAATTAATGCGATAATACTAAGCTCCCTTTCTGTGAAAAGGCTCTTATCAATTTTACATTCTTCCTCTTTACTTTCCATTAAATTAGACTTAATTTTATCGAGAATAACATCTTGCATAACAGTTTGACCGTTATAAACCCCTTTTATCGCATCACGAATACGCTCCGGATCGTTATTTTTTAATAAATAACCTTTCGCTCCATTTTTTACTGCATCCAAAATATATTCATCATCATCAAACGTCGTTAAAATAAGCGGTTTTGTTTTCGTCTCTTCACAAATGAACTTCGTCGCCTCTACACCGTTCATATTTGGCATACGAACATCTAAAAGAGCAATATCAACTTCATGCTTTTTACAATACGCTACAGCTTCTTCCCCATCATTTACAGTATCTACTACTTCAAACTCTTCGTATGTATTTAAAATAATTTTCATGCCTTCTCTAATAAAAGAGTTATCATCTGCTATTAATATTTTAATTTTCATGTTTGTTAGTATGGACCTTTCCCTACTAACATTCACATCCTTTCTCCGTGTAACATTTCCTACTTGCTCATTATATACTTCTCTTTACCATTTTTTCACACCTTTTTTCATCTAGCTCTCCCGCGAAAAATATATTATTCTTTTTTTACAAAATGTGTAGGGTGACTTATCATTCTTTACGTCTATATAATAGAATGCGTCAAAAAGGAGGGAGAGACCGATTGAGGAAAAACAATTAATTGAAAAAGCACAGCAAGGAAGCGAGCATGCTTTTCGTATCCTTGTACAAACATATCGTCATTATATTTTTCAAGTTATCTTTTCTATTTTAAGACATGAAGAAGATTCGAAAGATGTTACACAAGAAGTATTCGTAAAAATTCACACCTCTCTCCCAAATTATCAATTTCGCGGATTAAAAACGTGGATGGCACGTATTGCCACCAATCACGCTATTGATTATAAGAGAAAGAAAGCTAGAGAAAGTGAAGAACTCTCCTTATGTAAAGAAGCTGAGGAAAATATACAGTCCTCTCATAATATTGAGGCTTTATTATTGACGAAAGAGCAAAAATTACTCATTGCTCAAAAACTGCGAGAACTTCCCGAAAATTACCGTGACGTTGTTCTCGCACATTACTTAGAAGAAAAGAGCTATCAAGAAATTGCTTTACAGGAAAACATCGAAGTAAAAACAGTCGAAATGAAACTGTATCGAGCACGAAAATGGATTAAAAAACATTGGAAGGAGGAAGAGTTTCTATGATGCATTATTCAAAAGAAGATTGGCGCAATTATACATTAGATTTTATAGAAAGTAATGAACGTGAATCTATGGAAGAACATCTTTATGAATGTGATCATTGTTTAGCACTTTATATGGAAAGTATTGATGAACAACATGAAAACCTTCCAATGATAAATGATGATTCATTTACGAACGAAGTTATGACGCAAATTAATTTTGAAACACTACAGTCTAATGAAAATATAAAAACAACCTCACTAAAGCGCACGATCATTCATTACATAATTGCGACTGCGGCTACAATTATTTTTATGGTAAGTGGTTTATTTCAGTATATTTTTACAGCGACATCAAATTTAGAGAAATCTTCAAAACATAACGAGTCTTCTATTTCACAACAAATTGTAAACAAATCGGTAGACACATCGAAAAAGGACGGAGGTTCAAAGCATGAATAAAAATCCCTTTTTAGCACTTGTATTAGGGCTAATTCCTGGGCTTGGACATTTATACTTAAAAAAGCTAGGACGGTTTATTTTATATAGCGGGGGATCACTATTTCTATTCTCCTTTGCAGTATTTTGTACCATAGTAGTAAGAGAACGTGATATTGCTTTTCTTTCTCTATTTTTACTAGCTGTTCTATGGGTAATTAACTTACTAGATTTAGTTATCACTATTATAAACCAAACGAAAAAGCAAGAAGCTGGAGAAGTGATAAATTCCTCTAAAGAGAGCGAACGATTTTATATCATTCTCTTATCCATCATCCCTGGACTTGGCCATTTCCAATTAGGACTTATGCAACGCGGACTTACATTTTTAGTAGCTTGCACAGGAATCGGAAGTATGATCATTTTCGTTGCACTTTTAACATCGCAAGAAAGTTTTCTTATCTTCCTTATTACGTTACCTGTTTTATGGATTTATAATTTCTTTGACGTTGTTCAGCAACTACAGAAAAAAGAACGTGGCGAGCAATTAATTGACCGTACTATTTTCGAAGATTTTGAAGAGCACCGCGAGCAGGGAAAGAAAAGTAAAACATTTGCTTCTATTTTAGCGATGTTCCCTGGAGCAGGTCATATGTATTTAGGCTTACAACGCCGTGGTCTTCAGCTTATGGCGGCCTTCTTACTATCTATTTATTTACTCGACTTATTAAGACTTTCTGCGTTTTTATTTTTAGTACCAATCATTTGGTTCTATAGCTTTTTTGATGCGTTACAGCAAACAGCAAAATACGGAAAAGAACGAGTTCAAGACGAACCCATTATCGATTATTTTATCAATCATCAAAGATGGATCGGTATCGGGTTAATTACACTCGGTGGTTATTATTTATTAGATCAAACAGTCCTTCCTATTTTGAATGATTACTTTGCAACTATATTTAACATTCATCTTAGCGAGCTATATTATCGCTATTTCCAAACATCTATCGTTGCACTTCTCTTAATTGGCGGCGGCTTTAAATTGTTACTTGGAAATAAAGAAAACAAAGGTGGTACAAAAGAATGAGAACATGGCGTGTTGGAACATTCTCAATGGGGCTTTCTATTATATCGTTAGGATGCTTTTTACTTTTTTCAGTCGTAAAAGGAATTCAAGTATTAGATACACTAACTGCATGGTGGCCAGTTTTACTCATCATACTTGGAGCTGAAGTTTTACTATACCTTCTATTCTCTAAAAAAGAGCAATCTTTTATTAAATATGATATTTTTAGTATTTTCTTTATCGGCGTTTTAGGAAGTGTCGGAATTGCTTTTTACTGTTTATTATCAACTGGATTACTAGAAGAAGTTCGTCATTCTATTAACACAACGAGGCAAACGAGTAATATTCCAGACGGACAATTTGATATACCTGAATCTATCAAAAAAATCGTAGTAGATGCAGGACATCAGCCTCTAACGATAGAGGGAAATAATACAAATCAAATTCATCTTTTGGGAACTTATGAAATGACAACGAAAGCAAATGAAAAACTCAATTTAAAACGAGATGATTTCCTTTCAGTTCAAACGGCTGGAGAAACGATGTATATCACTTTAAAATCATTACCTGTTCAGCATACGTTATTTAATTCAGCACCACAGGTGAAACCAACGCTTGTTCTTCCGCAAAATAAAAATGTGGAAATCCGTGCTTCAAATAACGAACTATCTCTTTATCCAGGTCAATTGCAAAATAATTGGTTTGTACAGGAAAGCTCAAGAGTGTCTGTCCATCTTGCAAAAGAAAGTGATGTATCTTTAACAGCAGTAACGAATCAAAAAGAAACACATGGAAGTACACCTTGGGAACAAGTAGAAGACTTAACGAAAAACGAAAATACTTCTTCAGAAGAACATCCAGAATTAAACAACCAAGAACATTGGTATAAAAATTCGATTAAAACTGGAAATGGGACGTACAAGTTAAATATTGAGAAAGCTTATAATTTGAATATGAGTGTTCTCGAAAAATAAAAAACCTTCCGCAATTGCGGAAGGTTTTTCTCATATAATCGCTTTAATTCCTTCTAACACTAATCCAATCATAAATCCGCAAACCGCCCCGTTCACTCGGATCCACTGTAAATCTTTACCGACATTATTTTCAATCATTTCGATTAACGTTTTATCATCTAACTTATCAAGGTTTTCTTGTACAAGCTTACCAATTTTCGAATGGTTCTTCTCCACAAGACTTACCACTTGTTTTTGTAACCACTCCTCTATTTTTTGAACAGTTTGTTCATCTTCTTTTATTTTATTCATTTGTTTTTGTAAAAATGGAATAACATATTTATCAGCAAATTCTTCATTATTTACAAAAGCAACTGCTCTTTGCTGTACTTGCTCTAGCATCTCTTTTATTTTGTCAGTAGCATTCCAATTCGCAATCCACTTTTCTTTCCAATTTTCTAATTCCTGTAATAACGCTTCATTTTCTTTTACATTGATAATTTCTTGCCGAATCTTCGCTAATATAAGTTGTCTTGTGCCATTATCAACCTCTTGTAAGCTGTTAATATTACTAATGATAAACTTCTGCAAAATGCCGCCAATCTTATCTTCATCTACAATATTCATAAATGATTTCAAAGTAAACTGCAAGAATCCATCTACTTTTATATTTTCCATCGCCTTCATACCTAAGCTACCGAGCTGGTAACGAGCTTCATCTTGCGCTGTCCAATCTTTTACCTTCACTAATATGTAATCAAGTGTCTTTTCATCATATTCTTGCACAACTAATTGATCAACAAGCACTTGTAAAATGTTATTTGTATTAATTGTATGTAAATACGTCTTTAATTCTTTTTCAATAATAACCGCTAATTTTTCTGTATCGATTGAAACAATCGCCTTCTCAGCAATCGTTACAATGCCTTTTTTCACAGCATCAGACTGCATTTCTCTCTCTGCAATTTGTAGCACCATTTGTGCTAACTGCATCTCTTTTACTTTATTCGTAATACTTTCTTTCGTCAGCCATTCATTTTCTAACGTATTGATGAGCCCTTTCGTTACCCGTTTACGGTTTTTAGGTAACAAAGCTGTATGCGGAATTGGTATTCCCATCGGATGACGGAATAAAGCAGTAACCGCGAACCAATCTGCAAGCCCGCCAACCAATCCAGCTTCAAATCCCCCTTGTATAATCTCTCCTGCTACCGTTCCTTGAAAAGGGATAGAAGCCGCAAAGCCGACACCCATAACCCCAAGCGAAATACCCGCTATATATTTAGTCTGTAATGACATCGTATACACATCCTCTTATTATGTAAAATAAAGCTTTTTTGTTGTATTTATTCAATATTAGTTATCCTTTATATATACTATAAAGAACTATTGTGAAAATAACAAAGATTTTTATGTACATGAAAAAATGAGGCTACAACTAGCCTCATTTTTCTTATATCGTTAATTCCAAACCTTTCCTATAATATTCATTCATTACATCTTTAGGAACCATACTTCCACCCGTTCCCCACACAATATGAGTACCTTTTTTCAACTTCTCTGTTAACTGTTGCTTTTGTAAATACTCATCTTCTTTACATACTTTCACTGGCCCAATCATACCTGCTAGTGCAGAAGGCTCTAAATAAATATTCTCCGTGTCAGCTAGTTCTTTTAACAATCTATATAACTCTTCATCGCTTACTGTGTAATTCCCACTCAAAAATGGTTCCATCGTTTTACCGACAAATCCAGACGGTCTTCCTACCGCTAGTCCGTCCGCGTCTGTTACATTATCAATCCCGATATCTTGAACAGCAATTTTATCATGAAGTCCTGTCATTAAACCGAGTAACATACATGGAGAGTGCGTAGGCTCCGCAAAGAAGCAGTGCACGTTGTCTTTATACAATAACTTTAAACCAAATGCGACGCCGCCAGGTCCGCCTCCTACTCCGCACGGAAGGTAAACGAATAAAGGATGATTTTCATCTACTACAATCTCTAACTCTTCTAATTGCTTTTGTAATCGCGATGCTGCTACTCCGTATCCTAAAAATAAATCATGGGAGTTTTCATCATCTACAAAATAACAGCTAGGATCGGCATCTGCTTGCTGACGCCCCTCTTCTACTGCTTTACTATAATCAGCTTCATACTCAATAACGTTTACACCTTTACTTCTTAATAAATCTTTTTTCCATTGTTTCGCATCTGCTGACATATGAACCGTTACGTTAAAACCTAGTTTCGCACTCATAATTCCAATGCTTAGCCCTAAATTTCCTGTTGAACCGACCGCAATTGAATATTTGGCAAAAAACTCTCTACATGTATCACTATCTAAAATGGAATAATCATCTTCTTCTGTTAACATACCATGCTGCAATGCTAGTTGTTCAGCATGTTTCAACACTTCATAAATGCCGCCCCTAGCTTTAATTGATCCTGATATCGGAAGATGACTATCACATTTTAATAATAATTCTCCTAAAATAGGTTGCTTGTAATTTGTCTCTAAAGCTTCTTTCATAGAAGGTATTTTCACTAAAGATGATTCGATTATGCCGTTCGTCCCTTTCGTTTCAGGAAAAACTTTCGCAATATATGGTGCAAAACGCTTTAATCTCTCTTCCGCATCTTTTACATTCTCTTCATTCAATGGTGTATCTTTTATTGCTGTTGCATACTTTTCTATGTTTGGATTTATCCAAAATACTTCTTCTGTTGCAATAAGTTTATTCACTAATGGGTATTCTGCTTGTAATGCCCCTATTTCTTTCATTTTGTTTCCTCCTTATATCCTTGTAGCTCACCATATAATAAATTATAATTAAATTAATTTTAATATAGTTTAACACAAATCGTTAACTTTAGTTAATTTTAATTTAATTTATTTAAATATAATTTAATAACCCTTAAGGAGATTTTCATTATGGAAAATATAGATATTGGTAAAAAAATTGAAAAACAAAGAAAAGAAAAAGGTTTAACTAGTAAAGAACTAGCAAAGATGGCCGATATTACACCATCTATGTTAAGTCAAATTGAGCGTGGGTCCGCTAACCCTTCTATTCAAACATTAAAAGTGCTTGCTAAAGCTCTTGATGTGCCAACATTTAGCTTTTTACTTGAAGATACAAATACAGACGATTTAATTGTACGTTCCCATAAACGAAAGAAAATGATTATCGATAATTTATCATATGAAATGCTTTCACCTGATTTCACTGGAAATTTAGCAACAGCAATTATGACCGTCCCGCCTAATACAGCTTCATCAGAAAATGTGCTAGAACATAAAGGAGAAGAATTAGCATTTGTCTTAGATGGGAAAATCACATTATATTTAAACGAGGAAGAATACGTATTAGAAACTGGCGACAGTGTAAAGATACCTGCTTATTTAAAGCATAAATGGGTGAATCATTTTGAGAAAAATGCGATAGTCTTATTTTCTGTTACTCCGCCGATTTTTTAATATATCAATAAAAACAGGTTACTTCTTATGAACTACACCTCCAATTGTTAGACTGTGTCTAACAATTGGAGGTGTAGTTTTCTTATGACTAAATTTACTTCAGAAAACAAAATGAATGCAGCAATACATTATCAAGATGGAAGTGAGAGTATAAAAGATATTGCGAAATCATTGAGAACGAATCACGAAGTGGTTCGAATATGTATAAAACAATTTGAATATCATGGAATCCGAGCATTTGAAAAAGACTATACAACGTATTTTGTACAGTATAAACTAGGCGTACTAAATTATATGTTCGAAAATGGGACGTCTCCAAACGAAACGGCAGTTATTTTTAATATTTCTTCATCTGGACTTATTAGAAAATGGCGTATTCAGCTACGTCAAAAAGGAGTAGACGCCCTTAAATCTAAGAAAAAGGGGCGTCAATCTATGACTAAGGACAATCAAAAATCAATTAAGAAACAAACACAAACAGAAGAGTCAGTAGAAGCATTACAAGCTGAATTGGAGCGTTTGCGTATGGAGAATGCTTATTTAAAAAAGTTCAACGAATTGTGAAAAAGTTAGGTTTAAAGAGCCTAGTTCGTATGAAAAAATATCGCTCTTATAAAGGGAAAGTAGGTAAGATTACGCCAAATATTTTAGAACGTAACTTTAAGGCTAAAAAGCCAAACGAAAAATGAGTTACAGACATAACAGAATTTAAATTATGCGGCGAGAAGCTCTACTTATCACCGATGTTAGATCTATTTAATTGAGAGATAATCGCTTATACAATTGATTCAAGACCAACCTATTGACTTGTATCAAAGATGTTACGATAATGCGATTATTGAAAGTTTCTTTGGTATTATGAAATCTGAATTTCTTTATCTAAAAGATTTTGAAAGCATAGAACACTTTAAACAAGAATTTGAAAAATATATCGATTATTATAATCACAAACGAATTAAGGCAAAATTAAAAGGCATGAGCCCGGTACAATATCGAACTCATGTCCTAAAAGCTGCCTAATGAAACGACTTGTCAAACTTTCTGGGGTCAGTTCAACTTTTAACGAACCCATACCATAGTTTAGTATTAATGTTACTAGCTAACTCAATAGCCCCTTTACTATAAAAGCACCTAGATGCCTTCATATGATTATCTTCATCATAATATTTGATGGCTAATTTCCCATTATATTTTTGGAAGTATTCATATAAATTTTCCTTGGTGTAATATTTATTCCTAGATATTATGAGTTTTTCTAGCTCTTCTTCAGGAATATTTAGATGTATGCTTTTAAGATTTGGAAATGATGGTCATATTCTATATTTTTAAATCATTACTAATTTCCAATCCTGTTTCAAATACATTCAATACTTTGTCTTCCCTCCCCAATTTTGCAAATTCGCAAGCCAAAATTAAAATGCTCTATAATTGTTAGGGGACTCGGCAATTACTTCAGATATATGACGAATTGCTAATTCTGATAAATTCTAACTGTTGTATAAGAATCTTAAATTATGACAACCGATAAGGCAAGCATGATTCTCTTCATTTTTCTTAAATATATCCAAAGCAGAAACTAAACGCTCTTCAGCTAATTCATAATCGTTACGCTTACAAAAGATACCTTTGGCCTTACCTACTTATTGTAGAGCTACTACATATTGTTGATTGTGACCGTAAAACATAGCCATTTTATAGTAGAATTCTGCATGTTTTAATTCACCTGGAAATTTCTGTCATTTCCTCTTCCTAAGCCATACCACTAGTACTCAAAAATTCTGTTCTCCTAACTGTAATATCCCCTTATTTACCGGACATTTTACTTTCACTTCCCAGTGTCCATGTACTGTAACCCTTACCTGGGGATTAAACATTTTTAATTCATCTACACTGAAGATAATGCTTTTCTCCTCAAAAATTTTTTCCATAGTGTTTACTTTCCCTATCACTTCATTCTGCCAAAACACTTCTAATGAAGCCTCACTTTTAGGATCTCCCAAGTATTTATATACAACTTCAACTTCCCCTGTACGTTCAATTAGTTGAAAAAAACACTTTTTCATATCTATGGGACTATTAAGAACAATATTAGTTCCACAGGTATACGGCTTAAATATTGATCCATCAAGTTCTGTAAGACAATTGACTTTATGATACCAATTTCCTATGTAATCATTCTTAACAACTATTTTATTTGGGTTAAACTTGGGATCATAATAAAATATTATATCATGTGGACTATTAAAAACTACTCCATGCACGCGTGTATGAGTTTGTCCAATTGGTGTATTAAGATCGTTAATCCAAAACACTTTAAAAAAAGAATCTACCCACCTGCTTTGATAGGTATTGATAATGATATAACCTGATTTATTTAAAGGTAATTCATGATAAATTTCTGGAACCGACGTGTATAATCTTTCACCACATCCATAGGGTTTTGCAACAGTTCCATCTCCATCATCAATAATGAATATACCCCCTTCTACCTCTAAATCCAATAAATCTGTCTCCATTGCACAAAAAAATGTACCATCTTCAAAAAAGAACATTACATGATATAGTTTTTCTACTTCATAATGCCCTGTAAATCCTTTTACAAACTCTCCATCATATTTCAATTCTTTAGTAGGTGGATATATTATACCTTTTAGACCCTTATATGTCCCTTCTTTAACCAGTGCTACTTTCCCAATATTAGGATCTCGGGGATCTAATTTTGGTCTAGGAGCATTATTAGTACTAATGCTATTGCGCGTATTTTCACTTATAACAAAGTCAGACAATTTTTTAGCCTCCCACAACATGTAATTCTATAGATTCATCATTTAATACAGTGCGGTCCACAGCAATAACCATCCCCTCACCAACTTCAATCATAATGAATTTTTCAGTGATATCTTTTAAACCACCAATATATGCATTTTCTTTACATGTAAGCATAATAGCTTTTCCAATTTGATCCCCTAATTCACTAATCGGATGTGATTTCCAATTACTTCTCATATAATCACCTCTAAACTATTCAAGTTTTAATACTCTCTTTATAATCGCTCTTTATAATCAAACCCAAAACTAAGCAAGAATATAAACAATTAATTTCTATATCAAAATTAATTGTTTATATAAATTAAAGTTTTCCATCATTAAAAAACTACATGTTTATTGCAATCTATTTAATAGTATTATAGGTAAATTAGTTTATATTTTATCTGCATGTAGAATTATTTTTTATTTCCTTAAAATTCCCCCTCAACTTTTTCAGCATATAAAACGATACTTATAATAGAAAGAGGTGTTTTAACTGTATAAAACAATGCCAAATTCAAAAGAAAGAGAATTTATATACAATAGCTCATACAACAAAGGGCATATAAGCACTCCTAGCATGGTAGCTCACTGTATTGGCCTAAGTACTCACGCAAAATTGGTTTACTCAAACATTTTGAATTACATTTATAAAAAAGGAGAATTCGCATTCCCAAGTATTTATAGATTATCTATATCTTGTTCCTGCTCAATAAATACAATTATTCGTTATATTAATGAATTAGTTGAAAAAGGATTTATAAAAAAAGAGGTCCCAGGTCGCGGAAAAAGTAATCGATACTACATAATAGAATGTGATAAAATTCCACTCCTAAAAGTATCAGAAATGATGTGGGAAGTAATAGATACACTTGCAAAAAAATATGGTTGGAAGGATATTATGAAATGTAAAAATTCAATATTATCTTTTCTCAATCAAAATAAATATTCATTACATCATATGGAGATTCAGCAAAATACAATAAACCACTTAAATGCTTTATTCCTTCATGTTTTAGAGAAAAAAGAATTAGATATTGAAATATTGACTAGTAATTTTATATTTAAAAATCAATCTATTATATAACAGTTTCAAAATTACAAAATCATATAAAGAATTTATAAACATAATGGGTGGTGTGAATATTGAATGAACCTTATGTTACTTGTGCACAATGTGTCGTTAGGGATTGGTGCCAACGTAGAAATGGTACTACTCCCCTGCCACAGGATTATACGATAAATCCTGAGTGTGGCGGTTATATCTTACTTAATCAGGCTATAAAGCTTTCTCAAATTCCTTTAGAATATCAAAATGCAAATAAAAGAAATTTCATAATAGACACGGATAACAAAATGTACAAAGATTACATTATAGATACTTTTAATTCAATTAAGGAAATTGTTAAGAATGGAAATAATCTCGCTTTTATACATCCACAAAAAGGAACTGGTAAATCATATACTGCTATAGCCTTTGCAATGGAATATATATTTAAATCAGTAATGAATCCTTCTTTATTTAATTTTGAGTCTCCGGTTGTACTCTATATTAAGTATGGTTCATGGGCAAATGATCTACGCCAAATTTATCAATTAAATGATGAAGATTTCACACAAAAAGTTTTACAACAAGTAAAACTCATGAAGACGGTTCCCTTACTAATACTTGATGATATAGGAAATGGAAGATTTACAAATTATATTAGAGATTTTACTTATGATGTGATTGATTTTCGTAAGGAAAATAAAAAATCAACATTTTTCACTTCTAATCTTACACTCCAACAATTAGAACAAGAGAATTGTCTTGGAGATATTATTACATCTCGTATGTTATTTAATACTGTTGTATATCAATTAGGAGGTCGTGATAGAAGACAAGAAAAAAGTTATATTTTGAAGCCCATTATATAGAGGGCTCGTCATGCAACGAGCTCTTTCTACAAACCATTTAACAATAATATGA
Source organism: Bacillus cereus group sp. BceL291 (assembly GCF_051776705.1). Lineage (NCBI taxonomy): Bacteria > Bacillati > Bacillota > Bacilli > Caryophanales > Bacillaceae > Bacillus > Bacillus cereus group sp. BceL291. Next base: position 13,452 of record NZ_JBPWAP010000011.1, read on the forward strand.
TAAATATGTAAAAATAGTATTACAATTAATATATTTCCATAGTATACTAATTTACATGATTAAATTTTCAGCTTATGAATTGAGTAGAAATGCATTAAATCCTTATATATAAATATCTGTAAAACAAAAGAAGTTAATCAGAACATAATAAAGCAGCAATATCTGTTTTGGATAGTAAGATGCTTTATTCCATTAGGGATCTGATTTAATCTTCTATTCTTTTACGCCCCAAAAACGAACATAAGTTCTTTTATTTTTCGATAAAAATAGAACATACGTTTTATTTCGAATCACAAAAGAACATACGTTTTATTTTTTCGCCCTAAAAACGAACATAAGTTCCGTGTTTTGTTATTAAAAAAATCGCAACTATTTCCATTATCACATCGATTATTATGTCGAGATTAGATGAAAAGGAGTCTATATTATGCCATCCATTGAAGAATTACAACTATTAAACCATATATTAGAAAACAGGGATTGGTCTTCAATTGATAAAAATGGCCTTGATGAAGAACATTTCCCTATACATAAAGATATTTTTAATTACATTAAAAATTTTAAAAAATTACAAAAACAACTTCCAACAATAGAAACCGTAATGAATATATTTGAAGAATTTGAAATGGTCGAATTAGAAAAAACAGAATTTGTAGTAGATGCTCTGAAAGAAGATTGGTTACATAGAAAATTCAAGCCCTTTCTTCAAAAAGCAGCAAACCTTGTCGCTGAAAAGAAAACTGTAGAAGCTATTTTAGATATTAAATTAAATGCCACGAATATGTTAAAACTTGCGAATATTGACAACAAAGGATACTCATATACTGGAATGGCGGATACACGTAAGAGTAAATACTTATCAATTCATGGTAGAGATGAAAATGAAATTTTAGGAGCGACTACAGGCTTTAAAACATTAGATTTAGTGACTAATGGATTAGTAAGTGATGAGCAAGAAACTGATTATTTTCTTGTTTTCGCACCATCTAATATGGGCAAAACATTAATATCCTCATTTATGTTAATGTCCGCTTGGAATAGTAATATCGAGTGGGATTTCCCTGCATACTTTGCTTTAGAACAACGTGCCGAAGAAATTGCCCGAAATTGGGATCATGTCCTGGCTGGTGTATCAAATTTAGGCATACAACGTGGTACTATGTCAGCTGAACAAAAAGACCGTTATATCTTCTTTTTAGATCAACTAAGGAAAAAGCAAAAAGATATGGTCATCTATGATATTCAAAAAAATGGTGGTCGCCCCTATACAGTTACTGAAATACAACGCGTCCTTGAGTCTGAAGGACATACTCGCTTTGTTTTAGATCAATTATCCAAAGTACGTTTAAATAGCTCCAATAATAATTTTGGGGATTTAAGACAAAGATTATTTGATATATCAGCAGCAGTACGTGAAATGATTTTAGGAACAGGAATTCCAGGTTATGTAGTAGCACAAGCTAACAGAGAGTCCGCTAAAAGAATAAAAAAAAGTCTAAATGATAGCACGATGACTGGTGAAGATATCGGGGAAACTTATGCAATTTTTCAAGATGCTAGCAAAGGTATATCTATTATCAAAATAAATGAAAATACCTTTAAAGTACAGGTTATAAAAAATCGTGGCAATGCTAGTGGTCAAAGTTTCATTGTGCGATATAACTTTGATACCGGACTGATTAGTACCATAAACAATCAGTATGAAAAACAGTTCTTCTAGTCTTAATAATGGAGATGAAAATACATGCAAAAAGCAAAAAATGTAGAAATTCTCGAAAATACATCACTTGATATAACAAGTCTAATAGATGATTTGCGTTTTAAGTATCAGTATTCCCTTAGATATCAAAGTAACCATGCAGCATTTTCAAAGAAAAATGATAACGGCAATTATATAATGTGTTGCTGTCCGAATCATACAGAAACAAGACCATCATTTGGTATTTCTAAAACCCCTCCCTATCACACACACTGTTTCTGTTGTGGATACTTAGGAACCATAGATTGTGTAATTGAAACCGCTTTTGTTTTAGAACGAGGCAACGGATTAAAAGCCCTATTATCAAATTACTATTTTGAAGACAATCGTAAACCTTTAGACATTACAAAAATCTTAGCTACAAGAAAAAAATGTATAAAAGCAAATACATTATCCGAAGAAACACTCAAAAAATTGGATGAGGAAAAATTTAAAAATCAAGGAATTTACAATGTAGCGATGTCCTATTTAATTAATCAGCGTGGAATAAACATGAAGACTTTAGATACTTACGAAATAAAAATAGATGTCAGAAATAAATGTATCGTATTTCCGCAACGTACTCGAAACGGGGATCTTCGCTTTTTACAAAAACGAAAAATTGGAAGCAATTATAACGGTTCAAAATTTATCAACGAAGGATTACCAAACAAAAAAGATATTTTATTTGGACTTCATTTAATTAATCAATTACGTACATCAGCCAATCGAATTAAAAGAGTTCGTATCGTAGAATCTCCTATAGATGCAATGAGTAACTATCAAGTAGGTATTCCTGCTGTTGCAATTAACGGGAAATTATTATTTAAAAACCAAATACGCGAATTACATCTAGCAGGTATAGAGATAGTTGATCTATTTTTTGACAATGACAAAGCTGGAAAAGATGCAACACAAAAAGCAACAAAACACTTAATACAGGAAGGATTCACGGTCAATCATACTCTTTATCCACCCCAATTCACTGAAGATTCAAAAATCGACTCCAATGACTTACTTAAGATGGGGTTACTAGATAAATTAAATACAAATTCAATTAGTTTACTAAGCAGTAAATTTTAATTCATTCAAATAAAGGGGATTTATATAATGAACACAGCAACTATAAACTTTCAAGATTTAATAATGGAAATACTAAACTCTGAATCTATAGCTAAAATTTTTAATTTTGAATTATTTAAGGTGAGAAATCAAGATAAAGAAGATGTGAAACAAGATTGTATCTTGCGTATAATGAAATCTCTTCAACAAACAACAGTTCCATCTGAAAAGCTACCTTCATTCTGTCAAACAATTATTAAAAGAACCGTGGTTGATTATTATCGTTATACAAATAGAATGGTAGAACAAAATTCGACTTCTGTATTTTATTGTGATGGATTTATTGAAGACGATTCTAGTGAAAACAATTGCCCTACATTTTGCCAAGAGTCTTACGAACAAGGATATGAATTCTCAATTGTTAAAGCAGATTTTGAAATACATAGAAACAAATTTACTCCGACTGAACAACATGTCATAGAATACATGCTATATGACGGCTTAGGAGTCTGTATGAATTTAGCCGAAATCGCAAACGAACTTAAAATTAATAAATCGCACTCAACAAGAGCATTAAAGAAATTGCGTAGCATTTATTGTTGTTAATATACTTAGTTCCCTACTACCTCAAACAACAATCACCTAAAAATATTGTAAAATAATTAAGAACATTTTGTAAACAAAAGTAACTTTTATTTTCATTATAAATTCCGCAACTATTTAATTAGTTATTACGATAACTATTAATCAGTCTAGTATATACAACTAGTATACAACATCGACAATAATTTTCAAAGGCGTTTATCTGTTTCTTATTAGATTTCAGCCCTCTTTTATATATATAACCATTCATTACATGAACTTTATTAGAAAATTATTAAGCTTAATTATTGATTTGTTACTATTAAGTATTGACTAGATTCATAACTTACAGTCTGCATTTAAAAACTTAAGTTCTGTTTATTTATATAAACAGAATAAACAAAGTTAATTTAAATAAACCTTTATATGGATATATAACAATTGAGTGACGTTATATATCCTGTCAATTTAAGGAGGAAATAAAGTATGACGACAATAAAAGGATTAGATGCAATTTTAAAAGTGGGAAACACCTTTCTTACGTTTAAAGATAAAAAACCACTTACACTTTTATTTATCGATTGGTATGAAAATCTGGTTGGTATTCGCGAGCATTATGAACCTACCTTAAAACCCAAATATATACGTTGTCCAGGGACAGATGTGTGCCCCCTTTGTCACGTTAATCCTGGTAAATATCCGAATTTGAAGATTAAATTACGTGTATATGATCCATTAGATAATAAGATTAAGCTAGTCTCTTTAGCGAAAACCCACATTCAAAAATTACACACAGACTTTAATCTTTACATGATTGATCCTACAAAAGATTTTGTCACTATCTCTAGAAGTGGGACAGGTGCTAATGATACCACTTATTCAGCTAAACCATACTATTATACTTCAGTGGATGAAGAACCTATATTAAGGAAGCCAGACTTTAATGAAATTGAAATGCTTGATATATCAACATATATAACTTCTCATAGTCCCAGTGAAATCCAAGAATTTATGAATGCAGCCTCAACAATATATAATTTACAGCAAGCACAGTTTCAATGTAGTTCCCCTACTCTTTCATTAACTACTGAAGGTTTTGATGAAAAGGAACCATTGAGAACTACTAATCATAAATTACCGTTTTAGAAAACCGTATGGAATTTTAATTTCTATTATTAAATATAGAAAGGGACGATTATGTCGTCCCTTTTTGAAGTAAGGAGTTGTAAATTTTGTTTTTTAAATCAAATGAATTCAATCAGGACATTTTTACACTATTAAATAAGCGCGAAGTAAAAGAAAGCACGCAAAAAACTCGTACAAAAAAAAATGAGAAAAAAAAGAGTACGATAAAACAAAATCAATATGTTCACGGAATTAATAATTCAGTAAAACTACCTTTAAATTACTACTTAATACATACCCCTGAACAATTTAAAGAATTCATTACCAAGTATAAGGTGTATAAAACCTTACATTCGCAAGCTTATACATTTATTGATACGAAATCCACTGGTTTGAATCCTTTTAAAGACTCAATCATCTCAATTACGATTGGATTTATGGATAACAGTTTTTTTTATATACCTATTAAGCCTTTTAAACATCGATTATCACAGCATATCTCTACATTAAGTCTAGAATACACGATGAAAAAACTCTCACCACTATTAGAGAAAGATACCTTATTAATACTTAGTAACAGTAAGCAACACATTCATGCTCTATATAATTGGTGTAATTTTGACATTACATATAATATCTTTTGGGATACTGAGATAGCTGCAAACCTATTAAATGAGAACCATCCAAAAGGTGTAAAAGAATGGTATAAAGAATATGTATTACCCCGTTTTATTTCAAAAGGAACCATTTTAAATACCATCGATAGAAAAAAATATATGTTTGAAAAGACACTCTATGATCAGCTACAACATCATGTAGCTACCTACTTCGCTTGCTATGATATTTTTATGCTAAAGTCTGTATTCGAGTATCAAAAAAGGATTTTTGAAAACCCTAAATTTAATCTTGTTCCTATATATAAATTATTTAGGGAAATAGAGATGCCTTTAATAGCCGTACTTACTACCGCTGAAAGAAAAGGAATTAAAATTAGTGAAGAATTTCTAAGTAATGATGTAAAACAAATACTCCAAACGAAATTACAATCCGTAAAAAAAGAAATATTGAATTACCTAGGTTCCACTATCACATTAAATAATTGTATACACCCACCTAAGCAACAAAATAAATATAATGGCGTAAATAAATTAACAAGCACTTTGTTTAATATAAATTCTCCAGCCCATTTGGCCCAAAAACTTTATATTGATAACGCTATTCTAAAACCTATCATGGAATATGACAAAGGTTGCAAAAGTGTGATTTCCAAACTAAAAACAGATAGAAAAACGCTGATACGTAATCTATCAAAGCATCCTGTAATTCCTCTAATTCTAGAATATCGTCGCTTAGTGAAATTAATAAGTTCTTTTTGTGACTCCCTACCCAAAGAACAACAAGGTACTATTGATAATAAAATCCATCCTATCTATAACTCTGTAGGAACTAAAACAGGCCGTATGAGTTGCTCGTCACCAAACCTAAAGTTGTGGGCTGCATAAAGGTGACTTTATGTGTAAGCAGATCGTTAATTCAGGGGAAACTAAGGGTAATTACCTATGTCAATCCTGAGCCAAGTCTAATAGGGATATTAGAAAGGTGCAGAGACTACTTAAATTAACCTAGAACAGGCGAAATAAGCACGAAAGCGATCCACCCTTCTACAACAGGGTGATGATATAGTCCGATACTCTTTGAAAAGAGAGAGCAAGGATAAAGAGCCTTGCATTACTACAATGACAACAAGTACCAAGTAAAGCTGATTTTATACGTATGGCCTTTAGAGCAGAAAGAGGTAGATTATTCACCAGTATTGACTTCAGTTTACAAAACGTTGGCTGAAGTCGTTAATCTAAACCTACTCAAAACAGGGAACGCCCTCATGTAACGGTGGAGCGAATCCTGTGCTTCTAGTGACAAGAAGTGCAACGACTGCTTGTTAATTATCATCTTGATTCATAGTTAACAAAATAATGAGTCGTCTATCAACCAAAATTGATAAATCCATCGAACTCATTTATACGGTAGGCTATGGGCTTAGTGGTCACAAAATTTGCCCATTATTTGCAGGAATGCAACAGAAGGTATAGTCTAATCCGGCTCCTTTAAGGAGTGTTCAAATACCATGAAAATGGCGGTATACATACAACAAGAATTACGTTGGCTCGCAATAGTAACACAAGAACCGGTTCTAATTGAAGCCTTTAAGAAAGGTTTAGATGTACATAGTCAAATCACTTGCCAAATTAAGGGGTTTACTTATAACTTGTTTGAGGATATTCGAAATTATAAAAGAGAGACATTAAAAGAGACTCAGCATCATATACAACAGCTTATAAATAAATGGTCAGATACCCCAGAATGTCTATATATCTTGAAGATATATAATATGAAGGAACTAAATAGTACTACTATTCCTTCTCTGGCAAATGCTTTTGAATCGCTTAGAAAAGAAATGAAAAGCATTGTATTCGGTAAAGGGATTGCCGAATTAAAATCTCACTCAAAACAGGGAAACCTAAGTGTATAAGCATATGGTAATCCTGTGCCAAAGCGTTCATATGAATGGCAGGTGCAGAGACTTATAGCGTTCCGCGGTTATATAAACAACCAATCTAACGAGTTCGCTTAATGTGAGAAGTAACTTGAAATAGTTGCTAAGGTATAGTCCACTCCCTTAGGAAACTAAGGGGTTTAAGTGACCTTATATGGTATAACAGAAATCGGTTTATCTGATCAATTAAATATTACAAAAGTAGCAGCTACTTCGTTAATTAATCAATTTAAAAAACAATTACCTAACTTTTTAAGATGGGAATCTGAAACACATAGAGAAGTTTTAACTAATGGTTATGTAAAAGATTTGTTTGGTAGAAAAAGACGTTTTAAAGAAACAATTTTAAAAACTACCTCTTCTTCCACCTTTAAGAACAAAAATTCAGATTGGAGATTAGAGAAAATAAAACGGCAAAGTTGTAACTTTAAAATACAAGGAACTTCTGCGACACAAGTAAAAAAAGCCATGGTAAATTTATTTTATCCCACCCGGCCAGATGGTACAAAATGCTTAGATAGAGATGAATGGCTACAGGAGAATTACAAATCTATACTTGAAGAGCATGATATACACATCGTATTACAGATACATGATGAATTAATCTTTGATGTACCACAAAATGTTTCCCAAGACGTTTTAAAAGAAATTTCAAATATTATGCTAAACGCCATTCCTTCTACCCATTTAGGAGTGACATTCCATTCGGATATTCATACCTCTCCATATTGGGGTGGTACATTTTCAATTGAGGAAATTAAAAAGTTTTCTAATAGTGATTTAGATCTGAACAGATTATTTCATCAACAATTTAAACAGAAAATAAACAACTTCCTGAATTCAACGTTTTAGGCGAATTTAATAGAAAATGAATTAAACATTATAATTGCCACTTTGATTAAATGAGATAATAAAAAAACGTACACTTCTGTACGTTTTTTTATCTTTTTAGCTCCTAATTATCTATACAAAAAATTGAAATACCATTTCAACTTCTGCCTCATTTGTATATTCAACCCTAGGCATGGTGCTCGGATTACCATCAATAGCTAACGATAACGGTGCAATACTAACCATTGGTGTAGGTGTTGTTAATAAAACCTTACATGCAGTTACCCATTCTACGCCATATTTCTGACGCGCCGAATCATTTAATTTCACATCAATTCTAGAAATATTTCCAAAGTTCGTTACTGACTCCCCTGTTTGCCTATTGAACCCTTTAACCGCAATACCATTACGTAACGAGTCATACGATACAATATACTTCTCTGATGCAATTGTAAGGATTTTATACGGCATTGCACTCTTAACAAATTCAAATACATTTGGTCGTTTGTCGGGCTTTCTAGTACTCATCTCAAATACGCTAATTAATTCAATATCTTTAAGTGATAATTGTCTCTTTTTACCTCCGCAATTGCTTGCTGTATCATATGGTACAGGAGCTATATCATGAGATAATTCACCTGGAATATCAATACAATTAAAGCACCTTTCAATAGATTCTATAATTGTAACAAAGTTTAATAATTCAAAATCTATATTTGTACGTTCTAATTCATATAATTTTTGTTCAAGCATCTCTAATTCTATTTCCAAACGACATTTTGTAATAGAGGAACAATCTGAACTAGCTATATCATCTCTCATACGCTGCATAGCATCTTCAATAGCTAAGATTTCCTCATACAAATCTCCAAATCTAATTGTCATTATCACTTCCTCCTCACTTTTTTTTCGGAGCCTTAGTAGGATCTAATGTCCAAGTGATCCAATCGCTTACATCTTTTAAAGAGCTTACATGGAAGTACTCTCTACACTGTCTAAAGAAAGGAATGATAGGACTATTCCAATTCCCTGGCCCTATTTTCCCAGGTCCTTTTCTTCCTGGAAGAACTGTATATATAGTTTTCATAGGCACTAACGCATAACGATTAAATACTTTAAGGCTATTTAGCTTCCCGTCAACCTGATCGTATGTAACTTCTTTATACAGGCGATGTGAAGGTTCGCTACTGCCCTCTAACTTTTGTCTATCATCTGATACAAGAATAAGAGAATTCTCTACGGGTTTACCATTTATTACACTTTTATCTATCACTTGATCAATCGAATGATAAATTGCAGACATACCAGATTCAGGGAAATCCGATCCTCGATTAAATGTTAGCGTACTAATATCAGAAAATGCTTGTGCTAATCCTTGTACATCTACACTTTTATTCAGTAGAACTCTCCAAAAGTTCGGCCTATTCTTTCCTGCTCTGTCTGTAGGATCAGCATAGGCTACTAATGATACTTTACATGGGATTTTAGCAGCTTTAGCATAACGCTCGATTTCATTTGCTGTGGCAACTAATAAGTTTCTAACACGACCTCCAGGTTCAAGGCCCCCTCCTTCAAACATAGATTCAGAAATATCTACAACGAAAATAATATTAACCCCTGTGACTGTAACAGGTGGTACCCATGGATCCGGTTTTGGATAAGGTAAAACTTGTGGTTTTCGTGCATAAGAAGGTCTCACACACTCCCTTATACATTCCCTAATTTTATACATTAATGTATCCAAGTTTTCACCAGATTCAAGTCCTGATTCCATGATTACTTCACGTATAGCTTCTAATTCATCTACATATTGCCGTAAAGCATCTACTGAGTATGGATGGCTATGTGCCATACCCTTACGCAAATCTTTAATCATTTTATCTATTTCTTTAACATATCTCATAATACTTTTAAGTTTAGGCATATCGATTGTAACCTCCTAACCAAATATAGTAAGCCCATTATAGGAAAAGGTGTGTCAAATGACACACCTTTGTGGTATTACCTTTTCAAGTTTCTTCTCAATTTAAGGCATCTTTTTCTAATACTTCCTCTTCAGCCTCCATTTGGCTTGCTAATTTACTAGCCTCAATAAATTCCTGAATTTCTTGCTTAGGAGTAAATCCAACTTTCTTTTCAATATTTTTACCGTCTTTCATAAACAGAAGCGTTGGAATCGTACTAACTTCACACAATTTAGTGATATCTAAAAATTGATCAGCGTTAACTTGAATAAATTTAATATCGTCAATTTCTTTTGACAATTCCTTAATATCCTGTGTAATCATTTTACAGGGGCCACACCAAGTAGTATAAAAATAAACTAAAACAAACTCTTCTACTATCTTTTCTTTAAATTCTTCAACTGTATTAATTTCAAACATTTTATTCCTACCTCCTGTAAAGTATTTATAAGGAAGAACGCTAACAAATCCTTTATACTGTATATTAATATAAAATAATTATATATTTGCATACATTTATGTCTACTTAATTTCCACCACAGCCGCATCCAACCTTACGAGCTACCGTATATGTATTACCGTCATTCCACTCTTGAGAAATATTTAATGCATTACGAGCAGAACTAGCCCAAACTTCTTTTTCTACATATTTTCCTTCTGCATCATGACCAGAAACCATATATTTTCGCTTGCCTAACAAATTAACCCTCTCCTTAATTACTTTTATAGAAATTACCTAAATGCTCAAAGCGAGGAACTTTTACTCCGCATACCTCAATATCCGCCATAAAAGTACTCTGAGGTTCAATCCAAGTATTCCCTTTAGCATCTTCATAAATTACCATTTCTTCATCAGTTCCTGTTTGTTTTCCCTTACCAGTAACGAGATAAATTCCACCCTTATAATATCTATAGATTTTAACTTTTTTATTATCCATATCTCCTCAACCTAAACATAATTCTCATATAAATTTATTTAATAATTTCCTTCATTTCTTTTAACCAATTTACTAAAACCATTTCTATTTCCTGCAAACGTCTTATAGAAGTACTTTCAGTCATTCTTTTAGATGCTTTATTGCAAATATAGAGACGTTCTTTTTCAATATCAAATACCAAAGAAAGATGGTAATCTTGTAAACCAAGTGAAGTGGAATCATATCTTACCATTCGTTTAATGGAATGCTCGATATGTATCTCCTTTAACTTACTAGCGAGGTTTTCTCTATGCTTTTTCCACTGATCCGTTGTAAATGTATTTAATAGCATATTAAATTATCACCAACCTTAAAATCATATCCTCTAAATCTCATTTATTAACTACACTAAAATTGCTGAATCATAGTCCCCTGATACAATATAATTAATCCCTGAATCATTATGAATTTTAATTATAATCACTTCGTTAATTTGATGATTTATAAACGATCCATAAGGTACCTCAATATCTTTCATTGCATCTATAACATTTTGAATCTCTTTATTCTTAACTTTCATTGCATTTTCTATTTTGCTGCTACTATTAGAAAAATGTAATGGATACTGTAAGTTTTGCTCCGTTACATTTTTTACATTTAGTTGTTTCACTAAATATTTCACATAATCTTCTGCTTTTTTAAGCCGATTCTCCATATTACGATAGTTCTTTTCCAGCTCCGCAATATAAAGATTTCTACTCATATCTGCTTCATTATTAGAATTTGATTCAGAAGTATTCTTAGCCTTTTTATTCAATTGACTTTTTTCCTCATTGTTATCTCTTACTTGCAAATGTTGTACCTCAAACAAATCTAAATGTTTCAAAGCATTATTTTCACCTTGATCTAATTCTTTTTTTATTGTCTTTTGCAAGTAATTAAACCATTGGACTAACCATGTGTTATCAATATGACCATGAATAATTTTGTTTTGTTCTTCCATAGAAAAATCCATGTCACAAATTCTAGCAAGTCCGGAATTAATGTCGATACTAATGGACAAATTTTCGCCACTTTGAATTAACTGTACTAATCGACTAATTTTCTTAGATAATTCCATATCGTTTACCTCTCCTATTTCGTACTGGTATTATAGCAGTCGATATATATATCAATTTAGTTGCGAGTTTTTTCTATATCTAATTTAAATATTAAATTTGCTATAACACCTGCACTTCCTTATGAAAAATAATGTACTTTGTTTTTACATTCACATTAAAAAATCTTAATTAGTCGGTAATTCATCTAGTCGTTTATATTGAAATGCATTAGATTTTTCAGACTCTTTACCCTCTAAATTAATTGCCGTCATTTCAATTACAGATACTTTATCATTAAAAATGTTATGATTTAATTTAGCAGGTGAATGCTCAACACCTGTTAAAACTAATACATCATTTACAAAAATGTTATAACTCTCACTATCAGGTGACGTACTATAATCAAATCTAACTTCTACTCCGCTTTCCATATTATCCACAGAAGTAATAGCTGGTGGTTCAGGAGCTTCATTTCCTACGACTGTAATTGGTACAAATACTTCATGCACCCCATTTGTAATGACTATATCTGTTGTTCCTCCGCTAAGGCCTGTTACAATTCCTTCAGGGCTCACCTTTGCAATATATTTATCTTTGACAGAATAAGTAGTGCCTGTACTCGCCCAATATACATAAATTGACCAGTTATCACCAACTTCTTCTTTACCATCTGTTTGGAAAGTAATCCCTAAATAGTCACCTTTTAAATTTACAATTCGATATTCATTTCGTTTATTCGTTGCTATAACTTGTAACCCTTGTGTTTCTCTATCATCACCCACACCAAAACCATTGGTAGTCTTTACAATTTCAACTGTTCGTTCTTCAAATTTATAAATACTAATGTCTACCGCTGTAATTAAACCTTTATTATTATATAAATTATCTATATCTTTAAATAACATAGCCGGACGAAGTTCAGCTGTAACATTCTTTGTAATTCCATCACTAGTTAATGCTTCTACATTCAACTGAACTTGATCACCAGTGTTGAGATTTAAATGCTTGTGGGAAACCATTAGAAAAGCTGTTGATGATAAAGGCTCGAATTCTGTATTAAGAAAAGCATCCACTTTCTTCTGGTACTTCTTTAGAGAGTCCTCTAAAACTAACTTTGCTTCTCTATAGGATGTCTCAATTAATGCAGAACTTACCTCATCTCTCTTTTGCTCTAAAGTGCCTAACTTAGTTAAAATTTCTTTTGCCCTCATATTTCATCCTCCCTCTTGTATCGCATTCATTATAAGGATTTACAAAATTTTTTATTTAATTTTTTGTAGAATAATTCTAGCCTTTTATATAGTCATATTGTTTAACTTCCCAAAAGTAAAGTTCTTTATATTCAAATATATAATTATTTTGAGTGATGCTGCCTTATTCATTGTTATTTTTTAAATGCAGGATGTTCTTGAATACTTCTTGTTGCTTTAGATTCATCTTCATTCAACTCAGTTGTATCTAGAGAGATATCTTTAGCTAAGCTAACTAACATGGTCATATATTCAACTTCTGCAAAGGATATGATAGAATTTTCACCTTTAGCATTTTTACGAATTATAGTAGTACCATTTTCTTGCCATTCCTTAAACTTACTTTGAAAAAAAACATCTGCTTCCTCTAAGCTAAGACCTTCAGTTAATTCTTGTGTCTCACTCTTTAACTTTTTTACTAATTTATCCTCCAACCAATCAACTTTCTTTGAATTTCCACTTTTAAAATAAAAGACTGCAGAAATGTTAAATTTATTTATTTTCATATTTAAATACCTCCTAGATTATAATCTTTCATCTACACCTGATCTTACTCTAAATCTTCAATAGGTTAATTAGTTTGATATGGAATTTATCCCATACTGTTATATATTTATAGTCGTTTTACTTTACTAGAATGTTGCGAACTTATTTCCTAATAATTAAGAACGAGCCAATATCATGAGAAGCATCTATAGGTATTGATATAGTTCCTTTAATATGAGAGTTACTTGATTTGCGAATTGAAATACTTCCCTCTAATCGCGATGCACTTGCTACATAAATAGAACTTTTTATTTCTTCAAACATACTCATTCTAATAATAGCAGTTCCACTAAGAGTATAACTCGCATACTGTCTTGTTAACATTGTAGACATTATTTGTGACATATCAGGGTACACCACTAAAATATTGCTATGAATCTCCATAAATTTATAATAAGTACCATCTGCAAATGGTTCCGTATTTAATACTTTTCCAATTAATAAATTGTATGCTGAGCCGCCAATCAAATTAATATCATGATGTTTCTTTGTATCCATGTGCTCAAACACTAATACAGTACGATTGTTAGAAAAATCATATACCCCACCTAATTTACAAAACACAGGAATGTTATTATCTCGAAAGATAGTTGTAATCATTTCAGGAATTTCACTTTCAAACTGCTCATGATAAGTTTTATATTCCCCTGTCTTTAATATGACATTGTATACTATTCCATCAATCTTAATTTCTAAGTTTTCATCTAAAATAGAAATAACATCCTCCAATTTTTTATCACCGTATATTCTATAACCATGCGGAGTCAATGCCACTTTCTTCACCTCCTAAGAAAATCCAACTTTTAACAGCTTTATTACTCTTTAAAAAGTTTTCTTTGCTTTTAGTTTTGTTTAACTGAAATTTAGTTTGAATAAAACAGAATCATTACTCCTCCTTTTTCATAGTAGCTATCGAAATATCCCTAATAATAGTTGTTAGATTTTAAAAATCTAATATAAAAATAGTTTTTTCTAACCTCTAATTCCATACTTACAAGTAGCCTCCATCTGTTCACTCGATAAATCTATATTTTCTTCCCCCTTTAGATCATTCTACTTTTTCCATCGCAACCTATTAACTTCTCATAACGACAGTTAGTATGCAGATTCAATAAATAGGAGGATTTAAAAATGACAAAAAACAAGTTACTAAAGACATTATATTTCAATTCAAATACTTTAAATTTGGGCCCATACTTTGATTCATTACATCAATCTTATTTCTTAAAATTAACCAACAGTTTTTTCTTCGTTAATAGAGTTGGGGTGAATTAAAGTGCCTTCCCAAAGATATATTGACCTTAGAGAAGATAATTTACCTGACTTACATAACAATGTGTTATTGAAAGCTTGCCAAGAAGATCCTAATTTACTCTCTGAACTTTTATATGAAAATAAAGAATTTCTCTTCTCAATCATTGCTCACTACAAAGGAAGCATTGAATCCCTGAAAAACAAATTTAACGTGGATGAAGAAGAGTTACTTCAACACGCTTATATAGCTGTTATTACAGCAATTAGAGATTTTGATTTTAATAAAGGAATTAAGTTTACTACTTATATTTATCGGCCAATTATATGGGAAATTAACCAATTACTCTATAATGATTCTAGACTTGTACGCTTAAGTCGAAGTGCAGTAGATCTACTCAAACAAATGGAGAAAGTTGAAAATGAACTAGGTTATTTCCCAAAAGCTGAAGAATTAGCTAAATTACTTGATGTTACTGTAGAGCGCATTGAAAATGTTCTTCGATTCGCTTCAGAATTAACCTCTTTAAATTCACTTGAAAGCTTTGAACCCGAGGATTACTCAATAGGTTATGAAAGTAAAGTAATGGATAAAATCTATGTAGAAAATCTACTTAAAAACTCCGATTTATCCGAATTTGAAACTCAAGTGATCAATCTTATTATGGATGGTAACAATAACTCACAGATAGCAAAAAAATTAAATGTCTATCCAATGACAGTTAATCGTGCTTTAAACCGTATAAAGAATAAATTAGATAACAACTTTGAGTCAAAACGATTGTCCAAATATGAAAGTGAAATAGGACTAATTGCAGAAGAAATGATCGAATTAAACTGTATAATGAATATAGAACAACTCAAAGATTTATTAGATGTATGTGGTTACAATATAAGCAAGTATAGCTCTCGAGTTTTATATTATATTCGTCAACAAGCTATAAGCCGCTTAGATCAAAACCTATCTGAATGCAATGATTGCTCGCAATAAAACTTAATTAAGAAAGTATATAACAGAAAATAACAGAAAATTCAAACTACAACACTCTTTAAAAATCATTTTAGTTATATATAAAAATAAGCAGATTCTTTAAAATAAAGAATCTGCTTATTTATTAAATTTCTTGAATCCACATACCATAGTTAGGAAGAGCTAATTTTAATTTATTAAATGTTTCATCAACCCATGATTTAGTATTAAAATCTCCTACGATAATTCGATAATTATCATTTCCTAAATTCTCCTCCCACAAACCATAACCAGGTAGAATTTCTTTTACTCTATTCATTGTGGAATCCTTCCACTCAGACGTATTAAAGTCACCAAGGTGGATACGATAAAACGTTTTGTTTTCCTCTTCTCCCAAAAACCATTTAAGAGATTTGTCACCATTCAAACGGTTAACATCACAATTCCCAATTCCAGACACATACCCACCTGTTGTATTGTCTGCATATTGCCATAAATCACAACTATATTTCGGCTTATTGCCGTAGCGTGGAACCCATAAAAAATCAGCTTTTACATTACTTAACCCATATTTTTCATACATATGGTGGCTTACATATAAACCAACCTTCCACCCTGCCGCTTTACATGTATCAATAAATGCTTGAGATGCTGCAGCTAATTTACTTGGTCCACAACTTGCGAGTGTATCATCTTCTACATCTAACACTAAGAATCTAGCATTTGGACTAACTCGTGCCATAAAATCTTTCGCTTCCACAATTGCATCATTAACACTCACATAACACCCGTAAGCATATGCTGCATGCGGGATCCCATATGCTTCTAATTTTTGCACATGCTGATTATACAATTTATCACGTTTCAATGAACCATATTGCACACGACAAATAGCAAGATCTAGATTTTTCGCTGCCACAGCCCAATTAATATTATCATTCCATTTTGAAATATCAACAATATATCCCATACTTTAACCCCATCCCTTTTTAACGTAAAATATCAAATTTTTTCAAAAATCCATTTGCATAATTTGCTCCTCTACTTGCCAATAATCCTGCAGATATAATGGATATATATTTTCCATATCCATTCAAATCAAAGAAGTTTAAATTAAAAGCAAATGCTAAAGAAATACCTACAAAAATAGATAACAGATACGTGAAACGATCTTGAATAGTTCTATTAGGTATCATGTTTTTTAGAATCTCTGTAAGAGATTCTGTTAGAATTGCTAAAATCACTAACAATGCTCCATTCTCTAGCATTGACTGTAAAAGGTCATTCATTTTCTATTCCTCCAATTTAAAATAGTGCATACCAAGTTTGCATACCAACTACACCATCAATAGATAAGAAACTAGAATTACGCTGATACTCTTTGACCTTTTCTTCTGTTTCCTTACCAAATATGCCATCAACACTCACTTTTAATGTTCTTTGAATCGCCTCTATATTCCGTCCCCTATCGCCTCGTTTTATAGGCTTTCCTGGATATGGTCGAACAGGAGGAATTCTCATATACTCTTTTAGTTCTAAGTTGATGTAATTCTTTCCTAATTGAGGTGAACCTGGCTCGATTAAAATACTTTGTCCCTCATACAATGCATGGATGTCCAGTTCTGGATTTAATTTTTTTAAACAATCTGCTTTTATACCAAATTGTGTGGTTAAAGACTGAAGCGTATCAGTTGCACGTATTGTATATAACTTTCCATTTTTGACCGATACCTGTTTAGCTATCATATTGGTTTCCTTTGTACAACTTTCAAACTCGTCTACTACATCCATAATGAATTGATTAAAGCTTTTACCTACAAATTCTAGTCCTTTAGTGGGATCACTTCTCAGCTTAGAATCTAGTACATCATGCCCTATAATATCTCGGCGAGGATTTAGTCCAAACTTATAACAAATATAAGCATGCAGCCAAATATAGCGCTTATACGAATCTACCTTATCAATTTTTTCACCGTAGCATAATTCCACTCCGATGGCAGAATTATTAGCACATGTATCATATAATGCATTACTAGTATTAACATCATAAATTACATGAAAGGCATATTCTGGTTCATGTGTCACAGCAGGTATACACTCAATAATTTGTTTATCATCTACGAGAAAATGTACCGCAGTATTTGATTGATTCTGTGTACGTTGATAATAATCTACACTTTCTCTTGCTGTTAAGTTTGGATGCTCTATATCATGCGCAACAATAAATTGAACATAAATGCGATTACCAGGACGCTTGGTTGATCCTTCATCCAGATAATCCGTTTCAATTTCATATTTTTTCTTAAATCCCACATCAAGACCTCCTCACGCCTGAATAAAATGAAGAACATCAATCTCGTATTGCAACACTTGATTTGCATTATTATAAGGAGAATATTTAATGGTTTAACATTTACTAAGAATAATAAATATATTTAAAATAAAAACAGATAGAGGTAGTCCTTGCTCTTAAAATAACTGATTATTCAGAATTAATTCCCTAGGATTCACCTTATTCCGCAATACTATTGCGTCTCCTTTGTACCTCTTCTTTTAATTCTCTATTCGCAGTGGTCAATTCATGTACTTGCGTTTCTAGACTCTCATTACGAGCCGTTAATTGTCTTACTTGTACTTCTAATTGAAGATTCGCTTTTGTTAATCTAGCAACCTCTAGAGTTAGTTCTTTCACCTGATTTTGATATGTTAACATCATATCTTTGAGTTCAATTCGAAACTGCCTTTCGTCATCAGATAAAGAATGACGGTTTGTACTTGTATCGATACTGGTGTTAGAAGTTGGTTTGTTCTTAGAAGTTAAGTAACCAAAACCCCCTGTAATAAACATGCCTAATACAGAAGCAATTGCAGAAATTAAACTATCTTTCATTAACCGTCACCTACTTTCATCAGCTTAAGATAGAGACCTGCGGCCATAAGTGCCCAAACAAAATAACTTGTACCTGTTGTAGCACTATCACTTAACCATAAGGAAACGGAAACAAATGTCCAAAATCCAATAGAAATTAACAATCCAATACTTCTAATAATCTTATTATCTGTAGCCACCCCATATAATAAGAAGAAAGATATAAATAAGCATTGCATGCCCCATAACTGTTCCGGCATAACTTGCTCCATAGTACTGTAAACAGAATTTTTAAATGTAGCAATGGGAGATAACAATAAAACTGCCCACCACAGTGCTATACTGATCAAACCAATTTCAACAAGATTGTATTTTCCCTGTTTAGGCATATATAATAGCCTCCTACTTTTAGAAATTCTCCTACCTTAGACATAACCTAATTTGAATTATTACAAGGTAAAGAGATGTTACACATGAAATACACTCAAAATTTTTATCTCCATGTATAGTCAGAGTTAAAACGTATTCCTATTTCATTTATCCTTATAACTTAAGGCAGTTATCACTTTCTATCATTGAGTCTTATCTAGCTTCTTACGTAAACAAGTTAAAACAATTTCAAGTCAGTATACATAAAACTAACTTTCTACATTGGATATATTTACGCTATTAAACCATTTAAGTAGAAATTTATATTTTCCCTCCAACATTACTCAAAAATAAAAAGGTTACACCTTTCTTAGAGAAACACTATCTACAATACAATACG
This sequence comes from Bacillus cereus group sp. BceL291, assembly GCF_051776705.1. NCBI lineage: Bacteria > Bacillati > Bacillota > Bacilli > Caryophanales > Bacillaceae > Bacillus > Bacillus cereus group sp. BceL291. The sequence continues at coordinate 32,980 of NZ_JBPWAP010000011.1, forward strand.
TTAAGAAAAGGTACTTTAATTAAGCCATTGAAAGTTCTTTAGACAATGAAAATTGGATCTTACAACAAAATCATAAGATTTTATAGGATTCATATATTTATAAAATTATTATCTTATTCAATAGAAATTATAAGAATTTAATCATAAAAAATAGCCTACCCAGTGAAATGGTAGGCTATTTTTCTCTTTTACATTATATAAGCATAAGGATATGCTGTTACGACCTCAATACTACTCTCTAAATTGCTAACACGCTTAATTAAAGCTGTTACCGATATCTGTGATTCATCACTTTGTCTTACAAAGAAATTGTAAGCTTGTAAGTCACTTTTATCAGACTGTCTTACAGCTACTGTTCCAAGTTTATCATATGAAGCTGATCGTCTTACTGCAATTGTACTGCTTACATCTGTCTTATCACTCTGTCTTACAATAAGCGTGGAATTTACACTGTAATGTTCAAATACTTCAACTAAACCAACAAGATTACTATTCGAAGACTGTCTTACGGTAATCTCACCATTGAGTAAACCACCATCTGTTTGAGAATCTCCCCATACTCTAACGGTTGCGTTCCCGAACAAATTAAAATGATCATAGCAAGCTATTTCACAAGCTAAATCTGCTAAGGCAATTTGTCTTGCAGCAATCTCGGAAGGTAAATCACTAACTTGTTTAGCTTGAATAAATCCATTTAATCCGATTTCAGCACTTCGTCTAATACTAATACTTGATTCTTGATTCTGGTTATCCCATATTCGAATAGCTATTGTTCCATCTAGTTGTCCGCCATCAAGCCAAGAGTCACCCCATACCCTTACTACAATAGAGTTTTCTAGTATCACTGCACCAGTTTGCCTTATTCTAATAGAAGAGGCTAAATCTCTATACCGTGGCTTACTAGCAGTAATGCTAGAGAACAAGTTAACCCAAGGCCTTACATACCCCTTAATCGGAAGCCTATCTTCAGTATTTTGTTTAACTCTTACATAACCTCTAAAATCTATATGACCTATAGCTCTTACAGTTAGTTCTGAATAGAAGTTACCTGAATTTATTTCAAATATACTGTCTAAATCTGAGCTTCTTCTTACTCGCGCATTTAACATGGAAACCAGATTTTTTTGCGCATTAATAGGAATCGTAATAAACGATTGTAAATTACCTGAGTTTACTGTTACAATACCTGGAACATCATACATCATACGTAGATTAATTGAAGAAGGAATTTCCTCCCACCCACCTAGCGGAATATGAATAGTCGCAGGAAGATTGTTCTCATTATTTTGTCTTGCAATTACATGGCCATTTAATAAAGATTTCTCCCAAACATTAATGTACGTTTTTAAATTAGGATTTCCTATGTTACCATAACCTTCTAAATCTACTCTATACTTAACGTACATTTCAGAATGTTGATCGGTACATTCTTCAACCCTAATTCCAATTGTACTATCTAATTCAACTCGCTCTTTAACATCTAAACTACCAGGCAACTCAAAACTACGTGTGATTTCAAATTCCATGAGTAGATTATTTTGCAAGTCAGTATCATTAGACCTTACTCTTATATCAAAATTAGAAATGAGATCATCCCTATAAAGAACATAAACACTAGAGACTTTATTATTTTCAGTAATACTCATAGTAGAGGCTATTTGCCCACCATTAACTATAGGGTTCCCCCATACACGAGCGGTAATATTAGTGCTCAAATCATTTCTATAAAGAACATAAATACTCGAACGTTTTTCTATTTCATTGGCACGAATATAACCATCAAGGTCAGATGCACCTATTGTTTTAATAGCTATTTTTGCAGGAATTTCACTAAAATCTTTTTGTCTAGATACAATACTACCTATAATTTGTGGATGGTTAATCCAAATTCGGGATTCTAACTCCCTAGGTTGATGAACATGTAAACTAGATGCTAGATTACCAAATCCTTTATTATCTCTAACAAGAATGTTACCAATTAAATCTTTTACCTTATTCTGAATAATTGTGATTTCTGCTGAAATATACGCATGATCATCAGAATATATCTGCATGTCATAGTATGTAACTTCTAACTCTGGTCTTCGCTCGATTGCTTCTTTTGTATAAAATCCTCTAGATAAATTTTCGGACTCTTCTACTGCCCGCACTAAGAAACCAAGGTTAGGTTTTTCATATATATGCCACTGCTTAACTAAATGCGTTACATCAAACTCTACGTATCTAGCTGCTCCACCTATTACTCTAGTTACGGAAAATCCATCTATTGCAGCTTGAGGTTGATTAGCCCACGTTACACCTGTTTCATTCCATTGACTATTACTTTCAGTGACCTGGACAGACTGAGAACCTTGTCCTCTCCCATCATAATACAGTCGTAAAATAGCTTTACCTATTTCAGTATTTACTGTCGGTATTGTTGAAATATCAAATCCAACAAGAGAACGATATTTCTCAGGAAACGGTGATCCAGTCCTACCTATATACATCTGTGTTTCTGAACCATAGTTTAATTTCGGAAAAAATTCACGAACAAATGCATCCTTATTCGGATACAGTTTCATATTAAACTTTGGCCTTTCCATCATGCCATAACTAGCCCTTAATACGAATGGCTTAGAGACAAACAATTTACAGTGTAAATTTTCAGTTACTCTAATCGATAACTCAGATGATAACCACTCAAAATAAATAGGCGCTATTTCATAGGTAGCCATCATACTGTTTTTCAAATTAATGAACATGTCTCCATATAATTCATTCCACTCTTTAATCCCTAAATCCATAGGTAAATCTGCTATAAAGATTGGAGAAATTTCATAACTGGCAGACATTATTCCTTTTACAGCTACCGTTAAGGTACCATCGAGCTCTGAAAGACTAGTAATAGTAATTTTTGAAACCAAATCATCTATGATAATCCCAGACATACCATACTGTGCTCTCATGGATGAACGGGTCGTTACATTAATAGTAGAGAGAAGTTCCTGTACAGCTCTTACAGTAAGATTTGCAGGGAAATCTCTAATGGTAATACCATCTACTCCATAGGTTGCTCTTATATATGAAGTAGTAGAGATGTGTAAACTTGATTCCAAGTTATTCGTACCCATTACAAAAATCTCGGAATAAAGATCACTATAATACGAAGGCTCGGTAAAGTATGTAGCCCTTACTAATCTATCTACATTTATATTAACTCCAATATTGGAAGATAAATCTTTAAAATATGTTACAGAAATGGCACCTTTAAAATCATGATATGAAGCTTTGTCCGTTTCATACTTAGCAGACAAATGAATTTCTTTCATATTCACTATAATGTTTGATTTTAAATGTGCAGGATATGTCAATACATTTACTTCAGAGAGTAAACTTGAAATATATTGCTCATCAATCCCATAATGACCTACTAATTTGGCATAAGGGTTAATAGATATATTTGAAATTAGATTATTATGTGTACATACTCTAATTTCTGATTTAAAATCGCTAGATCCATAACCCTCCATATTATATTCAGAACGCATATAACTGATAGGATTGATATTTAATATACATCTTAAATCTTTTTGGAAATGTGTGACACTAATTGTAGCAAATAAATCGTCTTCTCCAAATTTATCAATCTCATAGTTAGCAGCTATTCTAATACTTGGATTAATTATAATAGAACTTATCATATCTTCAGGTTTCATAATATCTATGAAGCCGTTTAAATTTTGACTATCTACTTTGGCTGTCTCATATTTCGCTGTTGCTCGAGACATTATACTTACATTTAAGGTAGCTTCTATCTCATCACGCCATAATACTAATCCCTTAGAAGATAGTTCACTTTTATTGTCGGTAATAAGAAAACCTGCATTGTAACTATTCGTTACCTCATCCCAATTAAGTGCCCTTTTATATATTCTAAAAGTTGCTATATTCCCTTCAAAATAACTATTATTTGCTGTTGATGATTTACCTAATACTAATGGGGCTTTTGTATTAATATATTCTCCTAATACAGGTAAACTAAAGCCCTGCGGAGCTGCATTGATCATCCCCCATAAGCGTTCCCCGTCATACAGCAAAGTTACATGTTGCCAAGCCTTTATGTTAACTTCAGCAAAAACAAAAGACATTTTCTTTGTTTCTGTCGTTATTTGAACCCGAATTTCACGAGTATCTAAGTCAAAATAAAGTGAAAACCCTCGTTCACTCCCAGCACCATAAGATGCGATATAACCTGACTTAACTGGTTTGACCCAAGTTTCAAACGTAAAACCTGAGTCTGTTGGCAGTAATTCCAAATGATTAGGGATTACTACGTGATTGTTAAGGCCGTTAAAGTAAAGTGAATAAGGGTCAGTAAGTATATTCATACCTGTCCAAGTCTTATCTTGCGAGAAGTTAAAACTTATCAAACTTCCGTTATGCCCTTTTCTTGCTAAATCAAACCAAGAATTAACAGGGATTGTATTTACACCCTGTGAGTAACCTTGGTTAGCTAACGCAGAGTGTAAATGTAAGGTCAGTCCCTTTAACGGATATGCCATTCTAATCACATCCAATCCCATTGTATTGAGATGAAAAGCTCATTAAGCAGGACTTGCTTTTGCCTTCATATCAAATGTACCACCCTCTGTTACTGTAACTTCAGATAGGAACCTAATATAAAACTGCCTAGCATCTCCAATAGGTATAGTTCCAGGGAAAGGTATTTCGTCTACAGGTACAAAAGGATTGTTTGATAAACTTAATTGGACTGTAATCCCCGGTTTAACTGTAGGTGGATCGACCCAAACCTTCATATCTTTAACAGGAAAATCAGCATTATTCTGCAACCATACTGGATAAGCCTCAGAGGTACTACCCGCTACCAAAGTTCCATATTCTAAATATCGTAAAATATTACCTGCTTCATCAGTATAGTACAGGCCTATTTCATTTCTAAAACCTAAAATCGGAAGTTTTGGTGGGATGTGTTTTATTAATACGGGATCTCCATCTCGATTTTTTTCATCGAATGCCCAAATATTCACGAAATCATAGGCACTGTATGTGGAAGGATGTCGGATTTCTGGTGTATACTTACCGACAAGTGAATTAAAACTGCCTGCGCTAGTTCGATTACTATTATAAAAACTATTGTCAATTGTCCAACCTGTGATAAAATGTGATGGGCTAACTGACTCTCCTCCATAATTGGAATCAATTGTCCAGTTCCTTAAACATGAGTATGATGCATACCCCGTGATGACTACCCTGGAAATGGTTACTCCCCATACCCCATCCCCACCTGAGGAATTATAGTAAGCAGCTTTTCTTACATGGACTCCTCCAACTACTCCCGCAGAATTGGAAGCTTTCCTCATATCTGCATGAATTACACAATCCTGTATTTTAATGTCTTGACTAGTTTTATAAGCACTATTTATATAGGAGATATTTCCAATAACTCCTCCAATCAAACCACTGATTTGATCAAAAATACCTGATATAGTACATTTTGATATTAGAGCCTTATTATCCCCAGTAGTACCAACAATCCCCCCAAAATAGCCACTATGTTGCTGCATAGGTGCATCAAAAAGGCAGTTTTCAATGGTCGCATTGTTACCTATAATACCTACCAGCCCCCCTGAGCCTTTTCCGTTACCCGTATTAGCAAAAACTTTATAAGTAAACGAATTGAATACCTTTACACTTACATCAATTAATTTAGAATAATCACCCATTTTACCTACCACAATACCTGAATTATCACCAATTTCCATGTCTACATCAATAATAAAAAGGTTTTTTACAATGGCAGAATTAGCTAATTCACTGAATAATCCAACATTAGAAGTTGAACGTCTATACATGTACAGGTTACCTATAGCCTTATTATTCCCATCAAAAGTTCCTTGAAAAATATTAGCCCACCAGCCATTATTATTATTACTCATTCCCATTCCAATTGGTAACCAACCATAACCCGACTTAGGATAGTTTAATACAATATCGTTTTCCATGCGGAAATGTTTATCAGCAAAGTGACGGACTTGTTCTAAGTCAAATTGATTATAAATGAGGAACGGATCCTTTGAAATTCCTTTACCTTTTTTAAACTTAATAAATTTTCTATTCTCAGGATATCCTTTATTTACTTTATAATCGCCAATATGCCAATAATTCTGATAATCAAACGAGTATGAAGAAGCCTTTTTCATGTCTGCTTCATTAAGTGCAGTGCCCCCACCTTTAGCTACTCCACCTTGTTTTGTAAGATTGTAGTAGCAAGTATATATGCTGCTTCCTGAACCTACAAAACCACCATGACTTGAAGCATTTTTAGCAACTGTTAAATCAGTAACAGAACCTGTTGAGAAACATTGAGATACAGATCCACCATTAACAGTTCCTACAAAACCACCACAGTTATTACCTGAAGACATCACATCAGCATGACTGTAGCTTCTAAAGATACTCCCTGCATTTTGGTAGCCAACTAAACCTCCTGTATGACCAGCAGAGCTCCCCTCATTTTTAACTGTTCCCGAAATTACGGCACAATCTTCAACATCTCCATCAGACTTTCCTACTAAAGCACCTACCATTGATCCATTGGCCACAATATTTACATTAACTAATCGAACACGCTTAATAGTTCCCCCGGTTTGTTCACCAAACAAACCCACATTAGATTGGGTACGATTAATATATAAATCTTTAATATCATATCCCGCACCATCATAGTAACCTTTAAAGCTAGTAATTGGAGCAAAACCGGAACCAGTTTGATAACTGGTCATAATAATATCCTTTGTTTGTGTGTAGTAAGCACCTGAATTACTTCGGACATTAGATAAATCTTTTTCATCTTCAACTAAATAAGGACTAGACTGGGTACCTCCCCCACCAGAAAAATGGTCAACATATATATATGTCTTACCTTTTTCTTTTACAAAGTATGGTCTTGCTTGATTCTTTTCTGTCTTTTGTTCAATAAAGACAATTAAAGGATTTCCATCTTTGTCCGGATCAGTAGCAATAAATACTTTATCATAATCATCCTGAGGTAAAATAATCACACCACTTGTTTCAGATGCCCCGTCTACCCAAGTAAATTCCCGTGGCAAATCAATACCTGCTTCAGAAATTAAATTAGATAAATCGCGAACACGTTCACGACTTCGTACAGAAATACCTGTAGGATCATCTGTATCTAAAATTATTTCACTGTCCAGATGAACTTCTTGAAACGTTGAATATATTAGACTTAAATCTTCATCACTTACTACATTTTCAATATCACACCATTCGTTTTCTACTAAGATTTGAACAGGTATATTAAATGTTTTTAAGTGAACTTTCTTATCTATAACTTCTATTGTGTAGTTTCGTATCGTTTCAGAATCTTTTACTACACTCCCATCCATGTTATAAGACGTACCATAAAGGATATTTAGAAGTTGATCTCTTGTTAACTTTACTGAATGATCCAATTCAATTCACCACCTATATTAGGTTCAAGAGGCGCTTTAGTTTCAAAAGCTACTCGTCCATTATTTACTATAATCACTTTTCCATCTAATTTCTGATCAGCTACCATTCGTAAATTAATCATGGCAGGTTGATTAAGTGGAAGTTTTACAATGGGCTTAAAATGAAAGTTAATACCTTCTACATTAATATTCGTTTTATAACCTAAGCTGTAATGAGTGATACGATTCGATAACATTCCGTTTCCCTGAAAACCAGCTACAAGTCCTGATGCTTCTGCATCTTTAAATGTGATAATATCGTTAATGTCATACTTAAAATCACCATTTAAAGGTATAGTTTTTCCATCAAACTCATAAAAGAACTGAATGCGATGACCTGCTATACTGAAAATACCATCACGTTCAAAATAAATTTTATTACCATGACCAATTAACCCGAATCTGAAAAGCTTATTTCTATCAATCTTATAAAAGCTATTCTCTTCTTTTGTATTAAAATCAAATTCTGGGAGATGAGTACCGTCAGGATACTCAGCCACCCAGATAAAATCCTGTGCCACAGGAGAATGTGTATATTTATCATTTTGTAAAATCAATTTGCTTCCCCCTACCTCATTGCATTGAAGTAACTATTTTTTATACGTACTGATATGCAACACGTGTTAAGAATGCTACGTTTCCTGCTGTCGCGTTACCTGGAACATTGGCACGAAGGATAACTTCTGCATAGTTACCTTTTGCACTAGTTTTATTACCATCATTTTTAACACCTAAAATTTCATTTGCATTTGGAGAAAACGTACCATCAGTATTCGTTGAATTTCCTCCTGCTTGGATTGGATGAGTAGAATTACCTCCAATAGGTGTACGACCAGTTTCAGCTGCCGATGCAACAGTCACCTCAACCCATTTATTTGTTACTAACTCACCCGTATTACCCCCTGCACTATCTTTTGTCGTAATAGTACAGTTTGTCATAGTAGATAAATCTGTTGTTCCCGTAAAGTTATTCCAAATTAATACTCCAAAATCAGAGGAAGGTGTTCCTGCATCAATGGTCCCAATATTCCAAGACGGTACAGCTCCTGAGTTGTCTTGTTTTCTCCAATTCACTTGTGGTGCTGGCATATAAATGACCTCCTAATTTTTATTTACACTTTAATTATCGCTACATCTCTTTATAAAGTTGTGATGAATTATTTATTATTCTTCGAGAGCTAATTCAACTACCAACTCTACAGTAATATCTTTTACGCCCTTACCTACCTCTTTGATATTGATTCTAAAGTGATCATCACGATTAACAGCTAGTTGTGACGGTTTAAAAGAATATGGTGTAGAGGACGTACGATTAGATTTGCTCTTTCCATCAATAACAAGTTCATCAGCAAGAATGCTATGCCAAATAGGTGTTGTATCATATGAACTTTGACTGCATCTTTCAATGTCAATACACGTTTTTGATTCTCCCATTGTGCCGCACGTTACATACGCATCAATTAACTCTCCCTCATAAGGGAAACGTAATTCTGTACGAACAATACCTACTTGTACAATAGATGGCACAACAAATACCATCACTTTATCGTCAAGCTTCCGTATACGCCTGTTATTGAGATGTGCTCTATTGTAAGCAATAAAATCCATAAATTTATCCTCCTTATAAATCGAGGTATGCACTGTCATTATAAGAACTTTCCATTGGAAATTAACAAAGGGATAGACTTAGCTATCCCCTCGTACTGTTGTCTTTAATATTCTTCTAGTTGCAGGATCATATGAAAATTCCCTTGTAACCTGTTGAGATAGACTTCCAAGACCATCTGTATAATATACAGTCTCTGTTTTCAATTCACCCTTTACCATAGGTGCCTCGTTCTCATAATACGTAAACTCTCGAATAATAGTATGATCTCCCGTGATAATTTCACGAATAATTTGACCTCTTTCGTTATATTCATAATCTATATCTACACTAGAATTTCCACCGTACACCAATTCTAACTGGCGTTGTATTTCATCTAAACGTGCATCTAATGAAATATGAGGCTTATCACTCTCTCTGAATTGCCGAGCATCATATACTTCCTTTTGTAAGTCATAAAATTGCGTTCCACTAATAGTAGCTTGCCCCCTACTACAATATTGGTTTTTATAGACTTCTATGTACACCTCATCACCAATTTGTAGCTGTATAGAACGCTCTTCATTTTTTGAACCTACACCTAAATGGATGTGATAATCATCCAGCTCAATATAATCAACTCCGCTTAGTAAACGCCGGCCATTATAATACACTTTTAATAACCCTTTATTAGGTTCATAAGTATGACCAACTGGTAAAATAGGATTTGAGGTACCATATGTTTTCACGAAATCCTGATCAACAACGTGTAATATTTCATCCCAATCTTTTGTGATAGGACTATATCTATAGAGCTTCATTCTTGTTCCCATTTAGCCACCCCTTATTCGTTTCTTATTTCCAAGAAGAAGTGTGAAGGTCTCATCTGTTGTTTTATTTTTTCAGGATCGGTTGTATCGACCCTAGCAATTCTCACCCAAAAATCCTTTGATTCTCCTTCATGTAACGTTCCTATTCGTATTGTTGTATCTTCATATTGATTAGGAGTACCGTTGTTGTCTGTGGCAAGATCACACCATTCCCAGCCAAACTCTTTTTTATAAACAGCAATCTGAATTTCAATATTCTCCGCTACATTTCCCGAAGTATCGTTTAAGACAGTCAATTTTTGTTCAATTATGTCACTTTTCAGTGCACCTTAATGTGTAGCTTTTGTTTCACTTAACTCTTGGCCTTTCCATTTGACTTTTAAGTTTGTACCTCTTAAAAACAAATCTCCGCCGTACATTTCAGCGTATTCTTTTTGTTCATCTATTAAAACATACTCACCAGTCTCACTCTTATCGTAAACTCTAATTTTCCCCTTAAAAGGAATGGTAGGTAATTCAATCTCTATACCTGAATATCCATCTGGAACTATTTGAGTAGTTACAACATTTCTTTCATAATCAATAAGCTCAACTTTATAAAAGCTATTTAAATTACCAACACTAATATTAGTACCCTTACACAGGATAACCCTTTCTACAATAAGGGGTGTATACCCATCCCTTGGCGTACCTTTTAATACAACTCCAGCCATAGCTGGATCGATACAAATTGTTGAGTCAAATAGCTCCCACGCATTTCCTCGCTCTGCAAAAAAGGTCCACAGATTTTGTTTTTTTACTGTTCTCCAAATATTATAGGTATTCTCATGAATGCTATCTTCACTTTCCAAAAACTCAACTTTCTCAAGAGCGTTCTTCCAAATAACAAGACCACCTTCATCTCCCAAATATTTTGGTGTATAGTTCGAATGCACTTGTAGTAACAATTCATCTTCATTTTGAGGAAGAGAAAAAAGAGCATTTGTACTTCTATCAGTAGAGTTGTGTTTAAGTACTAATTGTTTATCAGAATCACTGTACGTATAAGAATCAGTAGGGGATACGATCCAACGTGAATCAAGTGTTTCAAAATTATCGTCAAAAATAAGTCCAGTCTGAACCCTATGAATGCTCAATAGTAACTTCCTCCTATCGCGTCTTCTTGATATTCCAACCATTCCATGCAGGGAATGGTTTACCCATAATGAGCCATACTTTATCCTTTTCTTTTTCATCCCATGGCTTATCTGGTTCAGGTAATCCTATACCTGTATCATCTTCATCAATTACATTCATTTCATGCTGTCTTTCAATATTTAAATCCACTTCATTTTCTATCGAAATTATATTTGAATTCGAATGCATTCCCTCATCAATTTCATCGATAAATCCATAATTCCCTTTATTAATATTTAACAATTCATCATCTTCTATAGACATTGTATTTAATATTAATTTTTTCGTTGTAGTTTCACTATCTATTGTGATATTTGAAGCAGAATTAATGTTTATCTGTTCTTCTTCATCAAGTATCATTATAGTTTCATTACTTGAACTTCCCTCTTCTTCTTGGAAAATCCTTATTTTCTTCTTATTTACCTGTTCTGTTTGCATTTCATCTTCTATTGTCATTTTTCTATTTTTACGTAATATTGTTTTATCAAATTGTTCTTCGATAACATCTAAGAATACATTACATTCTGCTAAGGTACTTTCTTCTACCTCTGTATCTACATGAATTCCCAAAATTGCCATTTCATTATTGTTTATAATTGAATCTGTTTCTTGACTATTACTCGCAAAATCATAGTGATTTATAGTAGTTTCGAAATTACTTTCTGAACCTGCAAACTCTATTTCTTCTAATGTTGTTTCTCTATTATTACCACTATTTACGAATTCAATTGTTGCAATATCCACTTCATTTGATGCATGGTGATCTGCTAAATTCGCATCTATAACTACAGTGTCTATAGTTGCACCCATTTCACCTTTAATAGTAGGATCAATAATTGACTCATAAGTATCTCCCAAACTCATAAGAGCCCCATCAGTAACTACAACTCCAATTTCATTTGTTTGATTACCTGAAACTGTATCTTCAATGGTAGCATCCTTTTCTTTCCCTACATTGGTTAGTACTTGATTGTTCATTTCAATATCAAATATATTAAACAGATGAGCTAAATGTTTTCTTTCTACTGCAACGTGGACTTCACTTCCACTTAATGCGTTTTCTACATCTTGTATCATTGTTTCATATTCTTTATGAATAATTAATGGTTCTACCTCTTCTATTAACGTTTCATAAGTCTCTCCTACTATACCTTCTGATACATAATCCAATAGAATACCATTGTCTTTTTCAGCCATATTTGACATTGTATTTTCCTTATAGACAACACTATCAATTATCCCATCAGATTTTGCTGTACTTAGATTAATGAGGTAATTTTCCTCTTCACGAAGATTTTGAAATGCTCTATCGTCACTTTGCATATACACTTCTAGCGTATCTTCCAGATTCATATCTAGTAATTTATTGACGTGTAATTCTTCTTCGCGTTCAATTTGGTCTGCTATCTCACCATTTTGCACATACGTTTCTAGTGTTTTTTCAAGATTCATGCTTAGCGGTTTATCGACATGCAGTTCTTCTTCACGTTGTAATTGGTCTAATCTATCCATACTTTGCACATGTATTTCTAACGTTTCTTCCAGATTCATGCCTAACAATTTCTCTACTGTTGTTTCTTCTTCGCGTTCGATTTGTTCTGCTATTTCACCACTTTGCGCATACGTTTCTAGTGTTTTCTCCAAATTCATACTTAGTGGTTTATCGACATGTAGTTCTTCTTCACGTTGTAATTGATCCAATCTATCCATACTTTGCACATGCATTTCTAGCGTTTCTTCCAGATTCATGCCTAACAGTTTCTCTACAGCTGTTTCTTCTTCGTATTCAATTTGTTCTGCTATCTCACCAGTTTGCGCATACGTTTCTAACGTTTTTTCAAGATTAGTGCTTAATAGCTTCTCGACATGTAGTTCTTCTTCGTTCATTCGTTTTGCTTTATTACTATTTTGTACATACGTCTCTAGCGTTTCTTTTCTATTTTCATTTTGTTCTGCCATATTACCGCTTTGCACATACGTTTCTAATATCTTTTCATGTTTCGAACTAACTAACTTCTCAATATATACCTGTTCTTTATGATCAGTTTGATCCGCTCTACTACTATCTAATAAATACAAGTCTCTTGTATTATCTAGAACAGCATCAATTAGATATATTTCATTCAGCTCTTCTTCTCGTTCTGCAAGCGCTGCTGAATCGTTATTTTGAATATAGGTTTCAACTATATTTTCTAATTCCAATCCAATTAGATTATCAACATGAGCTTTTTCTTCTCTCTGTATATCATCTGCTATCATGTTGGTTGATACATCAGTATTCAATACCTTTTCACTTTTAGCATCTAAAAAATTCACTAAATTTATTTCTTCTTCTTGTTTCAATTGATCTACTACATTACTATCTTGAATATAAGATTCAAATATCTTTTCAAGTTTTGAATTGATTAGTGTGTCTTGCTGAATTTCCATGTTCTTTTCGGGTTTATTTACTACACTTTGTTCTTCTACATAAAGTTCTAAATTCTTCTCTATCTCCCCAAAATCTCCATAGTCATTCAAAATATCAACTACGATTTCTCTTTGATCACTTAAGGTAGTTGTTGAAATAAATGTGTCAAATTCTTTATCTAGGTGATACTTAATTTCATTTTCTATAGTTACCTCATAATCAGCTACACTATTTTCAACAGAAATATTTTGTTCAATTTTTGTTTCATTTGTTTTTTTCTTTTCACTCTTTTTTACTACATGTGTAACCACTACATCTTCACATTGTTCCAACACACTTGAAGAAAAACCATCTATTTTAGCGTCCTTTAATAAAGAGTGAGTTTGCATTGTATTTAACTCGTTAAGTTCAACATCTATCATATCCTCATTGCTAAAGGCCTGTTCTATAACTATTAATTCCCCTTTAAAAGCATAACGATTAGCGCCATTCTCTAAATTATTCAAATGGCCATTTTGAATCTGGAATGTTTCACCGGAATTTATAACAACCTTTTCACCAACTTGGTAATTTCTATCTCCACTAAGTAGATTTAACTTTTCTGCTTCACGAATAAATTCTGTGCTATCCAATAAAGTAGTAACATTCGCTTGATAATGACTACTAAAGTTACTATTTAATACTGAATCTTCAAATCCATACTTAAATGATTTGCTTTGTGTTTTTTCCATATCCAGTGACTCAGAACCAGAATGGTAAACCTGACCTAATTCGAATCCTGATAAATTATTTTGAACATTTTTATACTTATCTGCAATGATAAATTTCTCACTATTCTTCGTATACTGATAAGATTTACTATCTTCCATTCTATGAATTAGCTGTTTTACAGACTTGAAAGAGGTACTACCAATATACTGACTAAAATCATTCAAAGTATAATTCACATTTGCCCTTGGTACTGTCATTGAATCTACTCTTACGTCTGAAATATTCTTACCTGCACCTAAACCCTGAATAATTACATCATGTACGTTTTGTGTTTCATCTAATGAAGCTTTCTGATTCATTAATCTATAGACTTCACTCGCTTCACTTAATGCAGCTATATGAGACACACCCTCGTAAATTTTAGGTTCAATATACGCCTCATATACATCAAATGGGACTAATCCATATAAATGATAATTCCCTCTACTATCCTGAGAAACGTTTCCTTCTAATGCAATTAAAGATCCTGTTTCCGTATTTGCAATCTTACTTGATAACAGCTTATTTCCATTACTCATTTCACGCTTTTGTAGAAAACCTAAAATTCCTTTATAGGATTCACCTATATCTCCTAAATTCAGAACGCCTTGAATTGGTGTATCTTTTCCTTTTAATATTCCTTCATCATGATAACTTGTAAAAATAACTTTAAAGTTCTCAATCTTATTGGGCTCTTTCCCAAATTCACTTAATTTGTTACCCTTATCCAATTGGCTATAGAGAGCATCCCAAACCACTTTTAAAAAATTAGCTTTTGCTATTTCTACAACTTTCTCGCCATATTGTAAGGTTAGTAATCTTTCTCCCGTATTAATTTTCCCACTTTTAAATAATACATCTGCTAACTCTTTTACTTGATTATGACCAAAACTCGGTAATAACTCGAGTAGTTCTAAATTAATATTTTCTCCAATTAACTCTTTCAAAAAGCCAAAATCATAAGAATTCCTTTCACTATAAACCCTCTTATTACTTCTCTTAAATTCAAATGGAGTTTCTGTATCATTCATCGAATTTTTACTAGATTTCAAGTCATATTTGTTTAGTTTCTTAACTAGATTTGTGTTTATTTGACTAATAACCTCTCCAAAATAAGCGTAAAAATCCTTATTCTCTGTTATTTCTATTAAATCCCCTTGTCGTGCACTTTTATCCCCTCTAGTTAATGCTTCTCCTACCTCCGCTATATAAATAAGACTACCTTTTTCTAAATTTAAATTGGAGCCTTCAAATATAGTTTTGTAATCAGCTAATACAGAGTGCATCGCACCAGCCGCTCGTTTCACTTTTGTACCCATTTTCATATCATCTAAAGCTAACGCACTATACCTATTCCAAGGATCAAAAGCCAATGGGACAACATCTAGATTAGGTACATTTTGATGACGATTGAACCTGAATACATATCCCTTTTTATTATAAAAAAGGGTAGTGAAACTGAGTAAATAATGCTTACTGTTACTCATTTTCCACCACCCACCTTTCGACAAAGTAAGACTTGCACCGTAGTATTCGGTACAAGTCATGACTTAGTTGCGGTTATTATAAATTTTCTTTTAAGAAACCAAGTCCAATAGGAGCATATGGAGTCATGTTCGCTAAACGGAAAGGTGTTCTAGGTGTATCTGCTAAAGTGTAACGATATGTTTGGGCGTAATTATAAGAAACAATCACTTCTACGCGATCTTTTGGAGCATCACCCAAAATTAATCGTTTGGTAGAACCATCTACTGTAAATTTCCCAGCAGTTGGAGGTGTATCTGCTTTATATTCAACATAATTCGCTTTAGTTAACGTATTACATCCAGCTGAACTTACTAAGCGAACTTCAAATTCATCATCGATTGTAGGTCTATGGAATAAATGAAACTCTTTGATTGCTCCATCTCCTGTACCTACTTGCTCGTTTTCAGATCGTTCTTTTACTTCTAATTCATCTAATTGTGAGATATTTTTTGGATGAATCGCATAAACTTCATCTAGTCTACCCACATAACCATCAGAAGGATGAACAATATACATTGGCGAAATGTGATATTTATTAGAATATACAGACGGATTAAAACGAGACTCATGGCTTGGATCTACGTCAGCATCATGAGTGATAAATGCTAAGTAATGTTTTTGATACATTGCCCCGCCAACAGTTCGCTGTACAAGTACAGAACTATTACCGTTAGATGTATTTACACCATAGTCAACTACACTACGTCCTAATTTCATACCCGTCTTATATTGAATCTCATCATCAGAACGAGCTCCACCAATAATTACATTATTCATTCGAGGAGTCTTACCAATTGTCGATAGACGTCCAATATATAATGGTGCAAAGAACGTACTTTCAGGATCCGGCGCAGGATCTAAACGGAAGTAAGAAACGATACGGTCCTTTGTAATATTTCCCCAATAATAAACTTGAGAATCTCGTCCCCATCCTAAACCGATATCATTTTGCGGAATAAACGATACGGCTGTTGGTAATGAAGGATACACAAAGCGAACTGCATCATAAGCGGCCCCCATAAGTTCTGTTGGAACTTGCGGATTAAACTTATTTACTTCAATATCTCCATAACTACCGTTTGCATCTTTTACATATTCTAATTCATAGTCAGCGAATAATGCTAACGGCTCAGTTCCTCCTGAAAACGTTACTGTACCGGCCTCATGGTCCACAGTATAATCAGCGGAATCAAGGGGTACTGTTCCAGTTAATTTATCATAGAACTTATATGAATTCTCGCGGATACGTTGGTTCCCTTTCTTCATTTTAAAGCTAAATACTCCACCTTTTTTGTCTTCTAACTCAGCCAAGTCAGGGCGTTCAGAACGTAAAATAAATCGAGTAGGGATAAATCCTTCAAACGTAAAGAACCATAAGCGTTTTACTAGATCCGGAGCATTATCTGTAAGCGAGTATGTAGAAAGAACCTTACCTACTTGACTATCATTGAATGTTACAGTCCCTTTCTCTCCATCTATTAAATACTTTGTTGTAGCTTGGTCAATCATTGAACCATCTTCACGATATAAAATTACACTAGAAGGAATAACTGGTTTAACCATAAATTCAAATACTGTCTTTGTTTTTTTGGCCCCACTAGGAGTTACATCCTTCATTTCACCTAAAAATGTATCTTTTGAAATTACAGGTTCCTCTCCAAGCTTTCTCACATTCCCACCATAACCTGTGGTGAATCCAAAGTAGCGATGTTGTTTATCGCTACCTTTCGATTCAAATAGAAAAGTTTCAGCAAAAGTTTTTCGGTATGGATCCTTCTTTCCATTTGCATCTGTTAAAGGCGATACCGCACGGTATTTCCCTAAAGTACTCCATCCTCCCGCATTAAACAACTTCTCTAAATCTAAAGGTAGAAGTTGCACGGACAAATCTACATCGAAAAATCCATCTGTATTAATTAATGACATATTGGTCACCCCTTCTATATTTATTAAGAAACCTCTATAGGTGTTGCAGTAATACCTACAGATTCGTTACCGGCTGAATCCACCGTAGTAATTTTGATCTCAGGTTTAAATCCTGTGTTTAATCCCATTAATCTGTAATAAGTTGTTCCAGTAATTCCAGTAGCATAGATTTTACCATCTAAGTAGATATTGACATGCTTTAAATCCTTATCTGTAGGAAGGTCAAATTCTACATCAATAGTCTGTGACTTTGGACTTAATACTTTAGTAATCTTCACTTCTCCTGGAGGAGTTTTATCATTCTTATTGTCATGAGGAACTTCATTTGGATTAATGTCCTCAGAATAAATCCCCAAACCTACAGGACGGAAAGGTGTAACAGGTAGCTTCGTTAGAGGAGATACCGCACCTATACTATGTGGTTTATACATTTCATAAACCTTTTCCGGACAATTTTGTTTTGCAACGCGTAAATTCGTTGCACTCATTCCTTGTGAGTTAAACCCGATTGCTTTATCTAAATATCCCCTCACACCCTCTTCAGGATGAACTACATAAATTCGAGAGGAGTGTACTTTATCTGAGTATCGGGAAGTATTAAATTGATATTTATAATTGTTAGTTTTTTCAACAGGATTATATGCTCTCGGATATTTCTTACCAATTTCATCTACTCTATTTGGTGGTAGCTGGTTCGAAGGTGCATTCCATGAGAGATAGTGAGCCTGATAACGTGCACCAAATCTAGAACGGGAAACCATTACAGAATCTACACCATTTGAAGAATGATGTGGATATAATTTAAGTAAAGGATAAATCGTTTCGCCAACAGTTGCGCCAGGATCATCAAAATCAAATAAAGATACTACATCTTCATTCTTCACTCGTTTGCTAGCGTTATTAGTCGATAGACGAGCAATTGTCGCACCTGTGTCCCAATAAGGTGCACGCATGAATGTTCCTAGTTGCGCACGTTCAACAGTTAAATATTTACCTTTTTTCTCAATAAGTTTAACTACCTCTGTACCATTAATCGTTAACAACGCTGGTGCCTCAGGTAATTTTGTTGCATCATTTACATAAAGGATTGTATCGCCAGGCATAATTTTCCGCCAAGAAAATGTAGTTTCTTTTCTAGTTGAATCCACACGCTTTACAGGTGGAATAGTTCCTGAAAATAATGCATAGCCTTCATCTTTATCTCCATCTAAAGAATTTACTTTACCGAAATATAGCGGTATAGTCGGAACCAAATTCTTCTCCCAAACAGGGGCTGTATCAGCTTGAAGAACTAGGAAAAATGTTGTGCTATCAATATGACCTTTGACACGAACTTCTGAATCTGTCCACCAGTTCGTATGCCATAAAGGATCGTTTATATGCTCTAAAAATTCAGCGCGCAATGTAGTCTTAACAATTGGTGACTGCATTACACGAGGATCAGCTTTTTCAATTACCGCTTCTTGCATATCAGTATCCCAACGTGTTTCTAACACTTCAATATCTAGTGCTGAACGTATTACATGGAAAGGAGAAGCTGATAATAATTTTTCTTCATAAATTAAGTCTTCTGGATCGTAGTCTCTATCTTCTACATGGTAGTTTCCTTCAAAATACTCATACCACCACTTAGACCAGTCATCTCTATCCCTATCTCTGTCTTGCTCAAAGGATGTACCACCCATACCTGGCATAGTAACGATAGAAACAATACCATCTTCTTTAACAAGATTAGAGTTTGGTAACTTCTCTAACATATAGAAATACAAGTTTGTTCTTGTTGTATTATCTACATACTTTTGTTTAATCCATTCATCCCAAGTAGGCTTCATTTTAAAGTTAGGATCATTAGGATCGGTATCATCGTGAGGTCTACGAATAGGCTGTTTTTTTTCATACTTGTACTTAAGAGGGAATTGGCTAATTGTCGCAAAACCTAGCAATTTCCCATCTGCATTTCTAAAAATGGTATGTCTTGCAATTGCATAATTGACTTGATCCGTTCGGCGATTGTACGCCCTAGTATCTACCGCAGCTTTATAAAAGTTCCTCACTAACGTCCAACCGTTATCAATTAACATTTGTGCAAATACGTCCTGCAAGTTATCTTCTTCAAACTTAGAGGGATAATCCTGAGGAGTTGAATCAATATATGGCATCTCATCACCCACTTCATCATTTTATTTTAATAATAGGTTAATTAGTTTTATAAATAGCAATTCTTCTATGTCATGTATATTATAGGTAGGTACCTTTCTTTCATAACATGTAAGTTGCATTACTACATTACGTTCACAGATACTTCAATACCTGCAGATTCATTACCTTTCATGTCTACAGAAACTAGTTTAATTTTTACACCATTTCCTTTTGTCACATTTTTAATAGTATATGATTCTACTTCAGTGACACCTGTTGCATACTTCATACCATTTACGAAGATGTTAACCGTTGAGAGCTCCATATCATTCGGATTTGTCCAAGTAAGTAATACAGTTCCTTCTTGTGGATTTGTAGCTTTTAGGTTAGAAACATTAACTAGAGTCTTATTCGCTGCTGGTTTCTTAGAAGTATTTAGTGCTTCTTTGTACAACCCTAATCCCATTGGTCGAAATTGTGTGGATGGTCGCTTCGTTAGTGGTGAAATTGCACTAACTGGGACACACTGATATACATCAAAAACCTTTTCTGGACAACTCTCTTGACGAATTCTTAATTCACTAGATCCCATATTAATGGAATTAAATCCTACAGAGTTCTTTAAATATCCTCTTACTCCTTCTTCTGGATGAATCAGATAAATAAATGAAGTTTGTACTTTATCCGAATAACGTGAAGGATTGAATTGATAATTATTAATTCGTTCCCATGCTCGTGGGTATTGTTTATTACCTACTTCAGATACACGCTTAGGAGGCATATCTTGTGCAGGTGCATTCCAAGACAAGTAATAACTTTGATAACGAGAACCTAATTTAGTACGACTCACCATTACAGAGTCAACACCATTAGATGGATTAGAAGGATATTTTTTCAGGACAGGCATAATTTGACGCCCACCTTTAATCTTAATATCATCAAAGTTATAAGCAGCAACGCCATTTGTATCAGTACCTTTTGGAACAGTTCCTGCGAATAATGCGATAGCAGGATCACCTTCATCTATTGCTTCAATATCGCCAAAGTAAATCGGTACAATAGGTACGACATTATTTTCCCACATTGGTGTATTATCCGTTTGGATAATTAAGAAAAGACTATTACTGTCAATATGTCCTTTAATATTAATTTCCGAATCAACCCACCAATTTGTATGCATATAAGGGTAATCAATATTTTCAAGTAATGGTGAACGTAGAGATGACTCTACAATAGGCGACTGCATCACAACAGGATTCGCTTGTTTTACAAATTCTGAACCAGCACTTGTAGATTTAAAATCAATTTGTGTAACTTCAATATCTAAAGCCATTTGAAGTCGTTTTTCATCTGCACTAGAGCCCGTTCCCCATGGGGTAAATAATTTATCTCCCTCTTTTACATCTGGTAATTTTTCCAACATATAAAAATAAAGAGATGTATTTACTTTTCTTTTTTCAAATTCTTTGGCCATATAGTTAATAAGGGCCTCTTTTTCAGTAGCTGTTGATTTAAAAGCATTGTAATATGGAATCCCTTTATCATGAGCAGTAAACTCCTTCCAATCTGCAACTACAGCAAAACCAAACAAATCACCTCGTGCATTACGTAGAATAATATGATTGGCAACTGTAAATTTTTCATCATGCCTTCCTTCTAAAGGATGATCTGTAACATAATAAGACCCTGTTACAGCTTTTTTAAACTCTACTACTTTGGTCCAGCCGTGTTTAATCAGTAAATCCATAAAACCGTGTTGTAAGTTACCTTCACGAACCTTATAAGGGGAAAGTGCAGGTGTGCTATCAATATACGGCATTTCTACACCTCTCTTTCTATTAATTAAGGACGAGATTTTACCCGCCCTTATTCTGCAACTTAGTTATCGTTATGAGTAGGTAATAAGTTGCAACTAATTACTTAAATTCATTATAAGTAGTCTTTTTATTCTGTTAACAACACTCATGTCTAATTAATAATTTCAGCTTTTAGTTTTACATCCGAAGGTACACTACTTCCACAATAAAGGGTATAACTCCACCTGCTTCCTTTATCTTGACCATCATTCATTACTACTCTTAATTCCCCATCATCAGGTTTATAATAAAAACCAAACGGACTTCCTTCTTTTTCCATTTTACGTGAAGTATCATAAATTAATTCATTATTAACAAATACTCGCATCCTATCTGGTGCAGAGAAGAAATCATATTCAACATAGCAGATGCCCTCTTCACTTACAGCATGAATATATTCCCCATATCCCATGCCACCCTGTGCCGTTTGTCCGCATTTTAGTACATTTTCACCTGGTTTCTCACCTTCGCCTTCTGGCTTTCCACCTTCACCTTCTGGTTTTCCGCCTTCGCCTTCTGGTTTTCCACCTTCACCTTCTGGTTTTCCACCTTCGCCTTCTGGTTTTCCGCCTTCGCCTTCTGGTTTTCCGCCTTCGCCTTCTGGTTTTCCGCCTTCGCCTTCTGGTTTTCCACCTCCGTCTTCTGGTTTTTCAGGGGGAATATTTTTTGAGATAAATTCAATATTCACTATTTTTTCGCAAACTCCAAAACCATAATCAACGATAAATTTAATTGAATATACTCCTGGTGAACTACTAGTAAAAGTGTAATTTCCTGTCTGCATGACTTTAGGAGGGGTT
The DNA here is from genome assembly GCF_051776705.1 of Bacillus cereus group sp. BceL291. Lineage (NCBI taxonomy): Bacteria > Bacillati > Bacillota > Bacilli > Caryophanales > Bacillaceae > Bacillus > Bacillus cereus group sp. BceL291. Next base: position 55,496 of record NZ_JBPWAP010000011.1, read on the forward strand.
TGAACAAGTACACCTATATTAGAAGCTGAACTATTTTGTCCATGATCTAAATGAAGAACAATTGAATCTCCTACATGTGATTTTAAAGAAGGACCAGTAATGTTTAATTCACAAATAAATTCGCCAATAATAGTCCCCTCAGTTATACATTCTTGTCCATCGTTATACGTTACAATAAATGTAACTTTATATACGCCCTTATTAATAACTTTAAATGTTCCATTCCCAAGACTCTTTAAACCATTCTTATCATAGTTCGTATCAATGCGTAGAATACCAGATTTATTTGTGTGTACAAGCGAGAATGTAACAACCTCTCCTACTACCTTATTAAATTGTGATGTAATTAAATTTAAACCACAGCTACTAATTGGGATATCATTAATAATCTGTATTTTTGAAGGCCTTGAAATTGGTTCTAATACAGGAGTCTCTATTCTTTTAAAACAACCCGCATCTTTTAACATACCTATACCTGCCATTCTAAAATGGGTAGAAGGCCTTTTAGTAAAAGCTGAGTCCCCCTCTACAATCGTCACGTAATATTCATCATTATATTCTGATTTTTTGTTATCCTTGCCCGCATCATCAGAATCATGACCATCTTTTTCTGGAGGAATGCTAGGCACCAAGTTGTCCCATTGAAAAGGAACCCTTAAATGCATTTCTTTTCCTAACCCTGTAATTACTTTTATCCAGACTTCATAAATGCCTTCTTTAGACATATTCATAAAGTCGTACATAGGTGTACCATCACCTAGGTCTTTTTGCGTAAAAGCAATTCCTTTAACTTTCCTTAATTCATGGTTTACTTCATCATCCTCTAAAGCAATTACTGCCCCAGCTTCTCCAATTTTATAGGGTTCCTCTATTAAAAGCTGATCTTTTTCTCTTAAAAATCTGATATATGCTGTTACTTCAACGATATCAGTATCTTTTAGGAAATAAACATCAAGGTAAGATACACCATGCTTGTTAATATCTATGGTAAGTGGCCCATGAGAATGATATGTAATTACGTCATCTACGTCTTTAAAAATGTACCTCGATGGTAAATGCCTCCATCTAATTGAATGTATAATTGGTAGTGAATCAGTTCCTTTAAACCCTTTATTTTGCGGTACTGATAAATTAGGAACGGGAGTTAATGCCATATCAAAATCACCTCTACGCTTTTATAATTTCCACGGTAAAGCCTTGTAATTCTAAGTCTCTTTTAAAATATTCCATAAGATATAATTTATTAGATTTATTGATTGTTGGAGGATTTTTTCCGCTCTTTGTAATTAATTTATGTGGAATCCCCTTAATTTCTCCTCTAAACCTTATTCCAGTTTGAACATTCAAAATATTATCCAAAGATTTTACAAGAGATTCATTATTACCGCTTACTCTGACTTGATGTTGAATATCACCTTCATTATCAATAAAGGCAAAATCTTCTCCTCTTTTTATCTTAAGAATCATTATATTTTACCTCCTACAGTTTTGGATCAATACCCATTTCTTTTAATTTATTAACTATAAAATCGTGTTTATCTTTAAAATTTCTAGCTAAAAATTGTCTATTAATGATATACATCATAAAGGCCTCAGCAAAATCTTCGGCCGGGCTAAAACATCCATAATCTGATACCGGAGCAAGTTTTCCATTATCTAACGCTGTACCCGGCGAGCTTTTCGTTAGTTCATTAAATGAACCATCAATATTCTCGATCCACCCACTAATATTTAACCATTCTTGCATTTCATGTAGTTTTTCACCTAATATGTCATATCCATAATTAGATAATGCATGACCCATCTCATGTACAGCTACTTCTGCGGCAACATAAGGTATATAATTATCATCAGTCATATCCTGTAAATAATATGCTTTATATTCTCCATCAACAACATGACTGCCAAAACCTATGTTAGGTTTTATATAGTCATATGGGCGATGTGCCTTGGCAGCTGAAATATTATAAAGCAGCACCTGAGGTTCAAAGTTAACTAGAGAACGAAAAGAAGATAAAATATTTTCCTTTTTCCCATTACTATGCATGGCTGTAGCAAAACTATCCATTACCCAAGCTCCAACAAGACCTGTATCATCTTCGTTTTCAATAAATACATTATTAAAGTCAATCCAATCATATATAACACTTGGTACTTTCTTAATTAAAGGAAGCATTTTATCTAAAATATCGCCCTTTAAAAACCCCTCTGAACCTGGGAAAAATAAGACAGGTTTATTGAGTTTAGCCGACATAAATACTGAGGCTTTTTGCAATTCATTTAAACAAGGTAAATTTGCCTTTCCCCACTCGTTAAAATCTAGCCATTTATCTTGTAAACTATAACCTTCATCTTTAATATCTTTTAAGGTTTTCCATAAAAATTTATGAAAATCTTCAATTTTTATTTTAGAGTTATCCAAATGATACTGACTTTGAGGCTCCTGTAAATAATCTAACCAATCATTTCGCCCCTCCCAGAACGATTTGCTTAATTCCTTTCCAATACCATCTGTGCTGTTAGCCAAATAATCTTGCGTAATAACAGAGGGATTCCAATAAGTATCATCTACTGCTGGTGCCTTTACTGACCCATCGCAATAATAAGAAAATTTATTACCTATATCAGAATTGGAATTAGAATTATTGGTTGAATCTCCTAAATTTACATGAAGATTATTCAGTTTGCTTGTACTCTTAGCAATTCCCCACTCTAATTTAGTAGATTCTTTAGGTACCTCAGGTTGATATTGAGATTCATTACATTCTTCACACCAATAAGGGAACACTAATTTCTCACCTTCAGAAACATTAATAACGGGCAGAAGTACGATATTAGGAATATACCCTAATACACCATCTTCAGGATGCATGACTGTTGCGCGAGATGTATGAATCTTATTACTATACCTAGATGCATGAAAATCGTATTGATAGTAACCATATCTTAAATAATTCCATGCCCTTGGGTACTTACGAGCATATTCTTCCTCTTTCTCGGTTCCTTGTGCATTTTTGACAAGTCTTAATTCTTCACGAGTAGGTGGCATTAGATTAGGTGGCACGTTCCAACGTAAAAAATGTTCTTGATAACGTGCTCCATATTTTGTTTTTTTGATCATAACGGAATCTACTCCGTTTGACGGATGGTTTACATAATTTCTTGTGATAGGTTGTAAAATTTCAGTTTTAGTCTCTATACTATCGAAATCAAAAAATTCTCCTACTTGCCTACCTCCAAGCATAGCGATTGGTGTTTCATTTTTCGAAGATGTATTTTTAGATACTAGATTTCCAAAGAAAAAGGGAATTAAAGTCACCATATTATTTTCCCAGCTAGGAGCTGAATCTACTTTTAATGTAAAAAATGCACTTGTCTCATCAAATACACCTTTTAGCTGAATTAAAGAGTCCCCCCACCAATTCGTATTAGTTCGATAATTCAACTTCCCTATGGAGGCAACTAGATCACCTGTATCTCCTTTTAATTGCATGGTAATAATTGGTGATTGTTTCATACTTTCATAGTATTCATCTTCACCGTAGTACTCTATATCCATGCTATCCCTAAATATATCCAAACCATGATTTTCACTCATGATAGTAACTGGAGCAAGTTCACCACTAGGTGATACATAATGCGTATATCCAGCATACGTGTCTAGTGTGTATGAATAAACAGTTGTATAGTCTACAGATTTTCTATAAAAATTAGAAATCCATTCTAAGAAACCTTCTTTTTCTCTAGGAATATCTTTAGTGTTAATTTTCACAGCCCCTGTTGACTGTGCGAATGCTAAATACTCATTATCCCACCTACGCATAATCATATGCCGAGTGATGCATAACATACCTTCTCGAGATTCAAAAGGGGGTAGATATCCCTTTTCTCCTTTTACAAATAACCCTTTTTCAAAAGTAATTTTATATAGATCTACTTTTGGAACTTGATTGTTAAAATTCTGCCACCAGTAATTACCTGATTTATCTTTAAATCTTCTAAATACTTTATCAAACATATCATCTAAAAAATTATCGTGTCTTAATGTTTCCTCTACCCAAGGCATTTATATCCACCTCTCTTATTTGTTGGGATTATCCCTTAAACATTGAAAGTTTATCCAAACATATTTCGATTGCCCACCTTTATTATCAAAGCGGAATGTAATTGGGGTACCTGCTTTTACTGTTTTCACAGCCATTAAATAAGCACCTTCTGGTAAATCCTTCGTATAAATTTCATCAAATACGTAGTTATTTTTATGATCATCTCCAATAAACAAACTCCAATTATCAAAGGAATGATATCTAGATGCTCCTACAGCTACGGAGACCAGCTCAATATCAAAATCAGGAATAAATTGAATATCAAAGTGCCCTAAAGTACCTAGTACCTCTAAAATTTTCCCCTTTATATAAGGAACTGTTTTGGTAGGCATAAATGGATAATCTAAACGTCCACCACCCAATCTACCTACTCTATCTATTTCCCCTCCAACTACTACATTTGCTCCAAAACTCATGTAGGACCTCCTCTCTAAATTTCATCTGTTATCTTTGGTCCGAGTTCCACATTAACATCTACAGGAGACGATGGATTATATCCATCAGACCAACCATCTGGAGAGATTTCAATTTCTTCATTAGATGCATATCCTATTTCTGCATAGTCTACATAATCCTCTACTATCACTTCTTCATAATTACTATATTTACCGTTATAAAAATCAGATGGATTTTCATATTTAGACGGCATAGAATCTTCTTCGATTTCGTCCTCACTCCAGCCCCATTCCGAGTCAAAATACATGAGTTTAACCTTTTTAAAATTACCGTAATCATTTTCCCTTATAATCTTTGCAACAACTTCTTGGGATTTACCAAACCACTCTGTTTTTATAGAAACTTCTGTAATCATAATATTGTTGATGTACTCATAATCTTGAATTTCATCAGATACAGATGGATTGAGCCCACGGACTAAAGAAATTTTATCTAATGCACCATTTCGATAAATAATTCGGATCTCTTTAATTACATGATTAGCTATTAAATTTTCTGTTTCCCTTATGACTTCAAATGACTCTACTTGCCATTGAGAAGAATTCAATGTTGTTACACCATTGTCGTTATCATTATTGAATAGCGGCCTAGTAAAATGGTGTCTTGTTCCCTTTCCTTGATTAACTTTTCTATTGATCATATCAAGTATTGGATATACATCATTTACGTTCATATGGCTCTTTTGCGCCATTTTCCCACCTCGCTTTCCATAGCATTATAAGAAAAAACAAGGAGATTCCTAACGTTCTGTAGGAATCTCCTTGTTTTTTTAGCTATAATAATTCTCTTTGTCATGCCAAGTAAATTCTAGGAAATTTAACATACCTTCCTTATTTCCAACAAGTCGGTTCCCTTTTATGACATAATACCCTGCATTAGAAGTATTACTATCATAAACATAACAACCATCTAATAACTCTATCATTGGATTTCCTTTAACAACGGCATTAAAAGTACGGGCTTGTCTTTTCATATCAAAAAATAATTTGTTCGAGATATCCTCTTTGGTTCCTCTTGCATTTGAACCAAATCGCTCATCAATCCAATCAGCAACAATCTTAGCCGTTCTCATATTACCCTTTGTAGATATAAGAAGATCTTTATCTACAAAATGCTCAATTTGCCCACCATTACCAACAATAATAAGATGATTACGTATACGAGAATGGTCAATAGAAGTAGAAAGAGAATATAAATTCTCACCATCTATAAATGACCATTTTGCCTCACTTGCATTAATTTTACGGATATTTTCCAATCTAAATGTTCCATAACGATCACAGTAAGAGCGATACATAATATCTCCAATCACTTCATGAACCGCATCAGATGCTCTTGTACCTTCTAAAAAATCTATCGCCTGTACATAAGGATTTTTATAACCTTGTGCATCTTTTACAGTTGCTATATCTTTTTCGACATATTGTTGACTTTTAGTATCCCAGACAACTGTCTTTTTCCCACCTCTATCGATATCAATATAATACGTTTCTTCAATAATCGCATCAGCATATCTCAAATCATCTTCATGGATTCTCCATCCAATCATTCCTGCCTCATTTACGATATTATGAATAATAGATGATTTAACCCACATGGTTACTGGTTGTTTTTCATCACCATGTATCTCGTCTCTACGAGGAAAAGTTAGAACCCTATCAAAAACATGTTCTTCTAACATATCGTACATATCTACACAATTAATAGTAATTGTTTTTTCATCAGAATTTTGCTCAATCTCTCCCCTTATACGTCCTGTAAAAACTCTTACTAGGTTTTCACCATAGCCTGCATAAATACGTACTGGGGTAGCTTCACTTAACACATGCCTGATTGCACCATTCTCATAATATGACATCTCTGCTTCTCTTAAATTATCAGGGAAGACATTGGCTCGTTCATATGTAGGAGAATAAATACCATGTTTATTGTCTAAAGTAATTCTTGCAGTTGCGACTCTGGCGTCAAAATGGCTATTTATCTCCCACTGTAATACATCTTGGTCTACTGTAAAGGTTTTATCGTATACAAATGCCCCTGTATCAACCCATACATCACGTTTACGAGCCTTAATTCTTTCATCAACATATTGTGCACCGTATTGAGTTTCAATTTCCACTAGCTTAAAGCATTTTAGTCCAAATACAGCCTCACCACTTACATTATTTAAGGAGAAATCTAATATATGTGAATTGGTCCCTTGTATATCACTTGCAACCCATTTTGCATAAACTGGAGGTTCATATGTAGGTTGTGTTGTATTGTTCTCTTTTGTATATCGTTTTACAATCATTCCGTCATATGTAACCGTTACGGAATCTCCTTCTTTAAGATCTGCATAGAAAGCATATTCATAAAATCCATCTGAAGAGAAGTTATGTTTATATCCAAAATCTTCAACTGCTCCTTTGGCAATATTCTCATTAAAACCTAAATACTTTTCACCTGTTGACCAAGCTGTAAAATGGGTTATGTTCTCTTGTCCATGCCAATTCCCATCCAGATTTGCATCCTTATCAAAGCACTTATTAAACTTAATATTTTGGGTAATGGTCATTTGGGGTGGTGGTTGACTAACAACACTTCCATTTCCTGTACTATTATCATTTCCGCCCGTATTACCGCCTCCATTATTATCTTTACCGCTTGGTGCTACTCCTAATTTTTGAGCACCTGTTAAAACAGGATATGGATCAATATGATTATTTCCACCATAAATCCATTCACCTTTCCAAATTTCAAAGTGTAAATGGGCGCCATAAGATTGACCTGTATTTCCGACTTTCCCTAAACGTGTTCCTGGAGTAACTAAATCACCTTTTCGAACCTGTAAAGAATTATTTTGCATGTGGGCATAAACTGTCATATATCCATTATCATGTTGAATCATTACACAATTACCATAAGATGTACTTTTATAAGCCTTATGTACATGTCCAGCCCAAGCCGCTACTACCCACATACCATTAATTTTACCTTGGGATGTATGTATAATATCAGTACCCTTATGCCCTGAACGTGCACTCCCGCCCTTATGTTTCATATGGTGTGAAGATACTTTCGCACCATTTCCAAATGAAATTCCTTCAACAGGAAAAGTAGCACCGGATAACGCACTAGAGCTTGCATTATGAACTTCTTTCCTTTGTTCCTCAATTGTATAAATCTCAGCTTTCTCACAACCACAGTCTTCTTCCTTCTTGGAAACATTTAGATTTGTAGAATGCTTTGGAAACAGATTTTTATTAATAATAGAACCAGATTCTTTACAATGCCATTTTTTTTGACTAGATTCACCAATAATTCTATCAAAATAGCTTTTTACAAGTTTTTTCCAATTAGGTCCATCTGCTGACCATTTCCACTTTTTATATCCTTTATCTCCACCTTCATGGAAATAATCAACATCACTAGCATCCATATATCCATTGGAAATTTTTGCGTATCTGCTCCTCATTGCTTCGGAAAAACGTTTTGCAGCATACTTGGCTTGGGTATCTATCCCTTTATATTGAGGATCGCATGAACCCGGGCAACCATATCCTACTATATAACTTCCTTTTTCAGGTTTCCCTTGTCCCAACGTTCCAAATCCTGTTTCATGCTTTGCTACAGCTAATAGAAAGAAATAAGCAACATTGGGACACTTATAATGTTTTACCCATTTATTTAAGGCACATTTGATATACTCAAATCTATCCCCTGATTCTCCACCTTTTGTAACAGAACTTGGCTCAGCACCTGCTACTGGTGTTGTTAAAGTTGCCTCTGCTGCCTGATGCACAATAGATGCTTCTCGAATTCTGTCCCAAACTTCAAACTTATTTTTCATTCCTGGTACATAGGCCATTTTGTCAAATTCAATAATAACCCTAGGTTCATGACCTAAAGCATTAACTTTTCTCATTACGTCATTTAACAACTGAGGCGCAGGAGTTCTATGATCAAATACGTTCGGCATACCTTATCCCCCCTATCTAAATCTTTCTAGTGCCCATTCTGTAAATCTATGTAAATATACAATTGCTTCAGCTCTAGTTACACATACCTCAGGTTGAAAGGAATCATCTGCGTAAAGTGGAAATACATAACAACCATCATTAAATTTTTCATCTAATATATTTAAGACTGATTCGGCATACCATTTTCCTACAATTTTATCTTTATCTTTAATGTATCTCTCCGTTTGCTTAATTGTATTATTCACATATCCTCTATCTGTATATCGATTATAAATATTCATTCTTAAACGTTGTAACAAAGTAAAAAACTCTCCTCTATAAATCGTTATATCAGGAAAGAATCTATCATTATAGAGTGCGCAACTTGACATAGGGACAACTTTTTCTCCCTGCCTATTTTTGATTTGAGCACCCTTTTGATAATTGTAATTCACATAAATAGGAAACTGATTTAAATTATAAGATACATAAAGATATCCATTAATTATAGTAAAACAGTCTCGTTTAAATCCTAACGTTCTTGTAAGTGCATCTTGTATGGATTCGTCTTCATTTACATCTACATGTATTCTCTTTAACTTCTTGTTCATGCAAACTGCTATTTCATTTAAAGAGTAAGTGATATCAAATACGTAATTATTTGCTTTTTCTAACTTTTTTGCCGGATAAGCCAAAGAGCATCCGCTCATCAAAGGATAAATCTGACAGTTTTCAAGAGTATGATCTCCTTCATGTATTTCCACTACCCCAGATAAAAGAATACTAACTTCTCTTCCATTGGTTAACGGATAACCAATATGTATAAAATTATCCTCAAGTTTAGATGGGAGTGTAGGCACCCCATCAATATAAACAAACACCATTTCCCTAGAATCAGGTTTATATCCGCTTACTTCAAACTTGGTTTGTCCCTCTGTTGAAGTAAAATTATGAACCTGACGTGACTTGCCACCAATAAATTGGTTATAGGTTTTTCCACTAAATAAGGTTTCTTCTTTTTTTGCATCAATAAACATACTATCTGTTTCTAATACTGCACGATAAAACCAATCCTTTGGACCCACATCTAACCATCGCTTTGGCATTTTTAATACCCCCTCAATATCTTTTCGATGTATTTAAAAGTCCTTGTCATATAGGATGCCGTTTGAGCCCTTGTAATCCAAACTTCAGGTTGAAAATATTGTACAGGTGTTCCATCACTAGCATAAGTAGTGATAAGGCCCCTTTTTTGCATTTCATCTATATACGTTTGCGCCCAATGATTTTCAATATCTATAAAAGGATATTGATGACGATATTCGAAATCTTGTTTTCGAATTAACATAAGGTTTACAGTAATGATATATTTCGTCTCAAATTCTGCTGTTTTAATATCTAAATCACCATTAACAATCCCTAAATAAATCGTGCCTTTTTCATCATAGTATTTGTGTTCTGCACCAATAAACTGCAGCCAATCTGCAAATTCCTCTTTGCTCGCAAATAAAAATTGAATGGTAGTAGAATAATGAGAAGTCCCTTTCCCTACCAATCCTGCAGAAGATTGAATATTTTCGTTTATATGGGATTTTAATACTGGCGTTGGTGGCTTATAATCGCCAGTCATACGCCCCCTTACTTGTACAAAACGAATCCCGTTATCATAAAATAATTTACGTTTAAATACATCATCATTTGATTTACTTGGTTTTTGTTGTGCCATTTAATCACCCCTTAGTATTATAAGAAACCCCACCTAATAATTAGATGGGGTTTTGTAATTAGAATGTTGGATATCCCCAAGGGGCTGAATTTAACTGATTTCGTAGTGGTGTTGTTCTACCTTGTGCTAACCCTTTTCCTAAATTCATTCCAAGATTCGCTAACTGTTGACTAGAAGTTTGTCCAGTTACATTAGGTAAAGTAATATTGACATACATATCTCCTGATTGAACACTAAAGTTTGAATGTGTACCTTTACTTGTTAGATAATCATACTGAGACATAACCTGTACGCCTTCAGGAAGATTAAACGTTCCACCCATTTGTGCTCTTAACTCTTGGTGGATACCAATCTGTGCTTGTAAAGATTGCTTTGTCAATTCTCGAATATCTTTCATGATTTGTTCGTATTCAGATGAACCTTCTTCAAACTTACCACTATTTCGCTCTGCAATTCTTACCGCTAAGGTCTTATCTATAAGTGATTTACGATCTTGTAATTCTCTTACTCTTAGGTCACGTGCTAAGAAACTATCATCTCCTATACTTGGTCCAAAGTTCACACGTTCCTGCATGTACTTAATTTCCAAATCATCCATATTATTACCGAAATCATGTCTCCAAGCTGTAAGCCTTTGTATCCTTAAATTTTTAACTTCTAATTCAGCACTTGCGATTTGTTGACTCAATCCTTGAATAGTATCTTGTAACTGACCATCTGGATCTGCTAACTGTTGGGATTGCAGATTTGCCAGTTTACTTTTCATTTCTCCAATCATTGATTGGCTTGAAACAATCTGTGAATCAATATAAGTAGGACTCTCTGTGTTCATGCTAATAGCATTTAATGTATCCTTATACTGTTTCTTAGCCTGAGCTCTAGAAAACCCTTTCTGAGTGTCGTTAACATAAAATTCTGTTTTAATACGTTGTGCTTCAATTTGTTTTTTCTTATCTTCTAATTCAAATTCTTTTCTTAATTTATCTTCTTTATCCTTGTTACTTTCCACAGATTCTTTAACCTTTTGATATCCGAGAGTTTCAATTTTTTCACCAGTTTCAGGATCAGTGGTATAACGTTTTCCCGACTTATCCAATTGCTCCAATTCTTTCTCTCGTTCTCGGATAAATTTATGAAGCTCTTCCATTTCATTTTTATATGCTTCGCGCTCTTGTTTAATACCCTGTATACGAAGTTGCATATAATTTAACGAATCTGTTTTACCACCATTTTGAAGAAAATCATTTAACTTTAACTCATTTTTGCTGCTAACGGATTTCTGTCCATCCTGAATTCTATTTTTTATATCTTCAAAAGCAAAATAGTCATATTGACCATCTGCTATCATTTTATTTTCCCATGCTTTACGTGCTTTTTCAGCTGCCGCCCTACGCATGTTTTCTTCTGATTCTGATATAGCATCATTTTTATACTTTTCAATGAATTCTTCTTTTTGTGCTTTCTGTACTTTTGCATACTCACCTGATTCATCAAGATACTTTCTAGTCAATCCTTTTTTATCTATTTTTTCATATATTCCATTATAACCTTTATCTTTTGCTTCTTTTTCACGTTTTTTATTCTCGACCGTAACAGCTTTATCAAGGTCTCGAGTACCATATTCTTTTTCCATCCAAGCTTTAAAATTCGTTCGGAAATTCTCTCTATCTCCCAACCCTACAGCAGCACTTTCTCCAAAGATAATTTGCTTTAAACTTCCATAACCTATTTTCGTACTATCAATCAGGAAGGGAATACCCCCCAATAACCCCCCTGTAGGCTTTGTATTAATGCTTTCTAAATATGCATCTGCAGATCCAGTCGTCTTATTTTCCATTTCTTGTAATTTTAATTGTTTTTCAGATAACATACTTTGATTAGAATAAGTTGTTAACAAGTCGCCAATCATTAATGAAGCTCCCAATTGTTTTGCAAAACTTAAAATATTTTTCCCAAGTCCCATTATTGCTCCACCAGCACCTCTTGCACGCTGAGGAATAGTATCGATAAGATCGAGAAACCCTTTCATTCTATTCTTAGATGTTCCTTCAGCTTCATCAGTTACCTTTTTTACGGCGCTTGATAAATCCCTGTACGCAGTGGTACTTTGTCTTGTTTGTATAGTAGCCTTTCGGTTACTAGCCTCATATTCATCGAGTGCCTTATTAAGTCCATCCATATTATTTATTGATTTACCTACGCTTTGATAGTTTTGATCTAGATAGGTCTCAAATCCAATACGTTTTTGATCATCCATTTGAGCCAAACGACCAGCCGTTGATTTTTGATTCTCATTCATACTGTCAAAGTTAGTCCTATTTGATAAGGTATTTACTAAATGCTCTGAGAAATTTGTGGTAAAAACGTCTGTTAATAATTTACTTTGGGTAAGATTGCGAGCATTATAGGCTGAACGAGTATGTAATTCATCAGCTGTTAATTCTTTCTTTTCACCCTTATAATAGCCTTTAGATTCATCCATGATGCTAAGAAAATCGGCCATATTTTCAGCTTTTCCACCATGATCTTTTACATATTCTTTTATTTCATTCTTTCTATCCTCTTTTAAATTCGCTAATTCTTCAAAATAACTTTTTAACGTATCATTTTTCATAGCCGCACGGTAGAATTTTTTGTTATTTACTTGATTGCGTAAATCTTGGCTCTCCCCCAAAACATGATCATTTAAAAAACCTACCGCTCCGTCCACTTTACGATTTGTTAAAGATGTACCACCAAAGAATTTATTTTCCATGGTGGCTTTCTTGTAATGCTCTTCATAATTACCCAATTGACCTAATCGTTTTACTCCATGAATAGCACCAAAACCTACCAAGGCATTACCTAAAATCGTAATTAACTGTGCAAATAGCCCTGCATGTTTCTCCATTCCCTGTGCTAAGTTTGTAATAATTTTTGCTAAAGTTTGAATCTCCGGATTTAGCGCATCTAATACTGACACTAATGCATTATTAACAGATACCCCAGCTCTTTCCATTGTCACTGAAGGTGATTTCATCGTTACCGCAATCATTTCTTGAAGGCGTGCAGGATCTTTTTTAAATTCATTAATTTCTTGCTTAATCTTCCAATACGATAAATCTTTACTGTTATTTATCCCCGCTTTATGCATGGTCTCTAAAAAGGACATCAGTTTTGGTGGCTGGTTTGCCCCACCTTCTCCATACAGAATGGATTTTACTTTATCTTCTCCAATATATTTATTTTTGCTTGCTTTCGCAGTGTCTGATAGGATATCAATGAAATTTCGACGTACTTTCATACCACTCTCATTTTTTTCAAATACCTTTACACCATAATTTTCTAATTGTTTAGAAACAGATGGTAAAGTAATACGCTCTGCAATCGTTTTTAAGGCTGCACCTGCATTCTCCCCTGTTTCTCCTGAAGTTTGAATAGCTAATGCATTTAAAGTCACTGCATCTTCTGCATTCACTCCCACTGAATGGAGTGCTGTACCCGATTTTGACATAGCCTTCATAATATCTTCACTGTTCGCTTTAGTTTGACTCGTAGCAACAGCAAAAGAGTTAACTACTCCATCCAACTCCCAGACAGATAATTTAAACTGTGCCATAATTGTCTGTAATCCTGGAGCAATTGTTTCAACTAAGTCTGATTTGTTATCTAAGCGATAAACCTTAGAAGCTTGATCAACAAATTGTCGTGCAGATTGTTGATCTCCTGTTACATTTGATGCTATACCAGCTACCTTAGACATTCTTTCATAATCAATACCGTAAAGAGTGGATAAATCACGTACATTATTCATTAGATTTCCAGTATCATTATCTAATTTTAGCCAATCTGTATTTCCATTTTTGTTTTTATATTCTGGTTTCAAAGAGAAGTTTTGTGTAATCTTTAACTGTTCTAACTGAGCAATTTTAAAGGTTTCCATTGCTTTAGATATTGCAGCCATCGGATCTAGCATTGAGCCCGAAGCAAGGCTCCTAAGTTTTTTGGTAACCGCTCCAGCCATTCCAAACCCATCAAAAGGATTGTCTTGTTTTGTGGATTTACTTGTACTAGAATCGCTATTATTTGTATTACTATGACTTGATCCACTTGAGTTATTTAAAGGATTAGCACTATTTCCTGCATTAAAGCTTAACTGTCTATTACTATTCGCCTTTTGAGGGTTAGTATTAATTTCTAGAATTTCATTTCTTATATGTGCAAACTGCTTATCAACGGACTCCTTGATTTTTTTAATAATTTGCTTATTCAGCTTGTTAATTTCACTAGTTAAATATTGCGTAATATTAGAATGAGGTTCAAAGTCCACAGCTCTTACTGATTGTTTCATTGACGTCATTATTTTATTTGTTCCTGCAGTTAACTTTTTATTAATTGTATTTTCCATACCTTCAAACTGCCTTTTTAAAGCATATCCTCTTAGAGATCCTCGATCCACAGAATGAAAAGTATGAGCTAACTCGGCTGGAGAAACACCTAAATCATTTGCAATATACCTTTGAAGTTGTTTAGATATATTTTTCATAGGTACTTCTACAGATTTGAGATCAATCTTTTGCAGCCCTCCTCGTATGCCTTTTATATAATTTTCTATTAAACTATCAATACGTTTAGCTGTTTTTATAATTTCGCTATCAATGCTATTCTCTTCGCTAATAACACCCTCGAAATCAAATTTTATAGAATCTTTTATTTTCCCTCTTACTTTTTTCGTTAATTCAGATAAATCTTTCGATGAAATTGTTAATGTCTGTCCTTCAATAGCAACCTCAGGGTTCAGTAAAATAGGTTTTAATTGATTTTTAATACTTACTAAAATTTGCTTAACCGTTCCTTTAGAAATATCTAATTTAAGTCCACTCAAGTTATCTGCACTTACTAAATTCCCCCCATTTTCGCGAATGGAATTTACTAATTGTTTAATTTGATTACTAATTAACTTAGAGATTTCTTTATTAATTTTATTAAATTCATCTTTTCCAACTGGTACTACGCTATTATTCATAGCAGAATCCATATTAATGTTTATATTTTTGATCATCTTTACAATTGTTTTATTTAACTCTTTATCTACTTTAGACATCAATTGTTGAACGGTTTCTTGTTTAATACTTAAAGGTGCTGTCCCAACTGAAGATAAAGTAATACCATTTGCCTGGACGATATTATTTAATTCTTGCTCAAGTTTTGCTCTAAGGTTGCTTCCCGCTGCCTTAGATGTCTGAGCCGATAACGAAGATAAAGAGTTTTTCATAGCATCTATACGTTTTTCTATACTACCAAAACGATGATCTAGCTGTTCCAACTGTACTCCAAACTCTTTCATATTTTTTATTGACTTATCAAACTCTAGTGCAATAGTAGCACCAATATTTTGATTATTGACTGTCACTTATTTCACCTTCCTTTTACATAATAAAATCCCGCCCTATCCTCAAATAAAAAGGAAGGGCAGGATTATTTATTAGAGAATACCTGCTAACCACTCCATGTCATCAGCATTTGCAACCTCATATCCGTCAATTACTTCTTTTCCATCACTATGTTTTAGATTATTCTGTTCGGCAGCTTGAGCTGAACCGCCCCCAAATAACCCAGTGAAGGACATTGAATGTACCTTAACTGTAAACTCTATATGCTTATGGCATTTCTTTAAGTAATAGTTTAACTGAGGTAATGTCAAATCCCATATATCCTGTTTTTTCATCCCCAGATAGTGACCTAAGTTAAAGAAAATCTCTGCCCAATCAACGTAGGCATTTTCGTCATATTCTTTTTCTTCTTCCTCAGAGTCTATAAAGACTTTTTTAAGCCATTAAGTCCAATCATAATATCTATAATTTCTTTAGCTGTTACAATATCAATATAATCCCCTAAATAATGAGCTGAAATTTCTTTATAATACGGTTTAAAGCCCATCAATAGGACCTCTAATAGTTCATCATAACTATCATTACCTGTTTCATCTGCAATTAAATTAGCAATAATGACACCTGTATCAATTGTATTCAACTTTTTCATTAGGTTTTTAGCATCTTTTAATCCTAAAGGAGGGATAGCATAGGTTTTTCCATCACGTAATGTTACCTTTTCATCCTCTTCGAAGAATACTTTTTCAATAAACTCTGATTCCTGCTTAGTTAACTTTATTTCCTCTTGTTTATTAGGTTCTTGCTTTTCAACCTTCTCCTCTGCTTCCTCTACAAGAGTAGGTTCCTCGATAGCTTCTTCTCTACTTGGAATTGCTAAATTACGTTCACTCATTTAATCTCCCCCTATATTACTCTATTACCCCTTATTAAATTTAAAGAGGACGCAAGGAAGGGGATCACCTAAACGACCTCGTAACTAATATAAGAATTTATGTGTTAAATGTAACAACCTTACGAAAAAAGGTTTAAGTGATAGATATTTTTATAATCCATTCTCACCTTATCTAAAATGTTTAAAAATAAATTAATAAAAAAGAGGATACATAAGTATCCTCTTCTCTAATTAACAAACATCGCCACTTTTTTCAATTTGATAACGCTTAATAGAACCTAAACGACTGTCTGTACGTTCCCCATCAATAACTGTAAGTGTAATACTATGAGTCGCTGCTGTTTGTCGTGCTGTGTCTAATGTAAAGTTAGATTTCACTCGGCAAGAATATAGTTCAACTTGGTAACCTTGAATGCTACCATCCATTTGTTCAAAATGTCCATCATGAACAACAGATACTGTAAGAGGGAAATCACGAGAACCAATTGCCATTACATCTACAACCTCTGGGCGCTTGTAGTTCACATAAATTTGCTCTCCTTCAAGATAATCATTAAACTTAATCTCCCCTGTAGAAGGATCAATTGTATACTCACCTTTTGCAGGATTAGTTGTTACTTTTTTAAGTAATTTATTCTCTTTTACTAATCTTACAGATACATGCTCTGTCTTAGAAGAAGCTGAACCTAAAGATCCACCAAATAGAGGATTCTTAAGAGTCACTAGTCCACCTTTAACATCATGACGTTCTTCTAATACCCATACGAAACCATCAGGATCGATAGATGATGATGCCACAGGATAATAAACTACTACAGTATCACCTTCAACCGCACCACCTTTTAGTGTTACAGCTGATCCATTTACTGTAATTGCTGATTCTGGTACAAATGAACCTGCAACTTGGTTGAAAATCTGTACTTTAGGTGCTCCGCTACCTGTTAATACTAGACTAGATAATTTAATAGAAACAGGTTCAGTATCGCCAGCAATTGTTACTGTTTCATTTTTCAATTCATAGGCTAAGCCGCTAACTCCTTCTCGAAGTTTTGCCCCTAACACAAGACGTACCATGTTTAAATCAAATTTTGCATCCTCTGCAGTAATATCAATTACCTTTTTACGTAGTAGTGTATCAATAGGTGCTGAAGAGTCTCCCCCTTCAATATCAACCATATCCAACTGCACATCAAGACGCATATTCGCCATATGACCTAGTGTAATTAATTCATCACACCCTGGAATTTTAGCCATAAATTTACCTGCACCTTTAATAATCATTTTCTTATTCTTACTGTTAAACTTGTCAAATTGTGACATTAACTACACCCCTCAATTTCAAAAATAAATTCAAATCTAGTGAAATACTTATAAGAGTGTTCTATTTCACTTGCAACCTCTGCAGATCCTACATACTGACCCTTGAAAAATACTCCTTTAAATAACTGCAGAGATTGATTATCGAATAATTGATTTATTCTATCTGCAAGGTCTAATGCCAATTCCACATCATCATTTGTGTAGATATCGAAGTCAAATGTTATCACATGAATATTATTGTTTCGTTCCTTTTGAACAAATGACTTGTAAAATGCAATTAAAGGAATTTGGTTATTTAGTGCCTCTTTAGGAGACATACGCTTTTGTATGTGCATTTCATTTTCCATATCTACTGTAATATTATTAAGACCCATACATTTACGTATTACACTATCTTCTCTCAATGTCTTATGTATGCAAGCATAAACATCAGTGATACGTGGAAAGAACAACTCATCACACCCTCTTGTAAGTATTTGCAGTAACAATATAAGAAAATCACAATGAAAATTTAACATCACTTAGAATAAATTTAGTCAAACTCTATCTCACCCCATAATTACTCTTAACAAAATTAATTTTTTACCCTTAGCTTCTATTAAGCTCTCACGTACATTCTTAACTTTTGAATTGACATGATCAAAGATTTTCTTATTTATTCTTCAATTAACAAATTAGCAATTCTATTAAAGAAGTATTTGTCATTTAACATAAAACATGTAAACGATTTATTTCTCTGAATTTGTGTATAAATTACACTAAATAATTAAATCCACTTTGAAATTGATGGAATTCAATATAAAAATAATGGTTTTAAATATTTTTAGTTTCTAAAATGAGATAGTATTGAATCTATTTTTATAACAAATAATCATTATTAAATAATAGATAATAATTTATTAATAATATTATTTAGCTTTAATATGATGGATTCAGCTTTTACCTTTAAATTAAATGCTGCAATTTATACATTGTGATTCAGCAACAACCTTTAAACTAATAAGTCTCTTTACAATTCACTTGCAACTATAGTTACTTAAATTTCGATAACTACAGTGAGGTGATATCTTGAATTTACATAAAGATAGAAATTTAAATGCTACTGATATAAAAAAATATTTTTCATTTTTATACAATGATAAACAGATAAGGGTCGTTCTTACTACAAGTAATCAATTCTTATTTGTTGGATACGATATAGGAAAAAATGCGATTGGAATAAAAAATCCTTATAGCTTAATCGAAAATATGGACAATCGATCTAAATACAGTGCTGTAATTACCTTTAATCAGGATATTAACCCTCAACGCTATATTTTAGTTGATTTAGAGGGACTCCATCATATGGTCTATAGAGCCAGAAAAGTTAAGGTTAATAGATTAGATTTTATTCATTGGGCCATATCTATAGAAAAAAATATACTTTAATTCATTTTATTAAATTGGCTTTTACTGAAGTAACTATCCTTCATATGATTTAATAAATATCCCGGTTAAATATTAATTATTTTGTAACCCTCAACTTTCTAACAACTTATTACGACTTTTAAATAGGAATTGGAGGTGAGAAAATGAATTTAGATATAAGTATAAGCCTGTTGCTATTTATATCCTTAGGGGTACGCGCATTTTTATTTGAAATAAAATTTCAGTACACACGTGAAAGATTACGCAGTATTCATGAATTGTTTGAAATTTTTTTAGACTGTTCTTTTTGTAATGGCTTTTGGACTGGATTTTTTGGTTATGTAATTGTAAATGGTATTGATATTATTCTAATACCATTTGCTATTTTAGTTGGTTCTTCCTCATACTATTTAACGTTATTTGTTAAAAGTCTTACACAAAAAAATTAAGAAGCACAGTTTATGTCGTTTATTTCCTAAATTATCCATTCCACGTCTTTATCTACTTAACCCTACTAAACTTTAGTAGGGTTTATTTAATATTCCTATTATTTCTATCTCTATACAAATTTCCAAACTAAGAAATTGCTCAAAATAGCAAAGTACATTTTGTACCTTACCTTGTTTACGCAACTAAAACAATAAATAAGACGACTATTAAAGTATCGATTACCTTTAGAAATGGAGTGAACAATATGATTTTCTTTTCAAGTAAGCACCGAATTAAAGATCTTTCTTTTCTAAATAAACTTTGGATGACACCCGTAGCTTATGGACTAAAATATCTTGCCGGAACTGTAATATACATTGCAGATAAATTTGATGAAAAGGTAAGATTTGAAATCCTAAAAAGACATATCTAAAATGGAGGAAATGAGAAAATAAAAAGAGGATTTATTCACTTTAAGAAAGGTTATAACGAATTGATAAAGGCCACTTTAAATTCCTGCCATCATGCAATGAATTAAAAAACATTTAAAAATCCTTTCTTGAAAACTTTAGTCAGGGAGATACTATTCCTATAAACTATAGAGGATAGTATTAGGTATCGCGGTGATTTCAAGTATAATTACGGACTTAAAAAGTTTAAAATTGCGTTAGTAAGAAAGAATTACTCTAAGGATATTTTTACTAACGCAATCTTACTTATTTTGAAAAAACATTTTAACAATCTATAAATAGATTTTCTACCTAAAACATCGTATTATCATTAGCTGCTTCATTTGGAATCTCTTGAATTACATCCCAGTGTTCGACAATCTTTCCATCCTTTATACGAAAAATATCCACTATAGCAACTCCCTTATCTTGAGAGTTAGTACGAGAATGTACATGAAGAGCAACTGTATCTCCTTCAGCTACGAAAGGATTATGTTGCTTATAATCTTCACTTACATATTTTTAGTAAAAAAACTCATAGTTGAATTTAATGTATCTAATTCCTTTTATTATCAGAATAAGCCTTTACAACAACTATTTATTATTTATTATTTTTTATTTCATTAATTCTATAGTTTCTTTAATACCCTTACCATTATCCATTGTTATATCTAATTTCTATTTAAAACCCTTCTTTGTAAGTTTACACCTATGTATCGTGTTAAATTGTGTGTGGCAAGATAAAACAATCTTTTAAATTTAATTATTGTTAGGTAGCTTCTACGGTATGATATTATCAAACAATTAGTTATACATATAAACCTAAAATTTCAACAATCTGACGTGCCTTAGCATTATCTATATAATAATGCATCTCTAACCCTCTTCTTTCTGAACGGAGTACGGTTCTCCTCAATTTTGATAAATGTTGTGAAACAGTGGATTGGGGGAGTCTTAATATTTCCGTTAACTGTGTAACATTACATACTTTATGGTGCATTAATTCATTTACAATTTGTAATCGGACAGGATGTGCCATTACTTTTAATACATCTACATCGTCTTCATGGATTTCAGCTAGATTTCTTTCAGATATTAATGTTATCATTTCGCATTCTCCTTTATTATTAATTTCTCTTTTCCTTTTATCCTTATAATTAATACTTATAGCTGATTACCATTTGTCCTGTTGAGAAAATATATTCTCTTTTTAAAACAAAAAGGACACCAATTCATAAAAACGTTTTTTACTGCTTTAATGAATTGATGCCCTCTAATTTTTTGACCAGAATATATCTTGTTTTAAAGGATATCCTCAATTCCTTTTTCTCACATCTAGTAAAAAATATGTATTTTCTTTAAAATCCATATTAAGAATATTCTTCAAATCCTAAAAACATAAGTTTATTACAAAGTTTCTATCGAAAAACAATATGCAACTGGCTGGGGCTATTATGAAACTTGGTTTAATTGGAACTCTATGTTACCAGCTGGTACAACTTAAGAATTAGTCACTTTCTCAGACAATGGAGAAGATATTTGGGCTGCAGGCACATTCCGCTATAAAGTTGAAGTTACAAATGCTGACGGTTCTGTTGATACAATTTACATAGCGCCAATAACATTAGTAAATTAAATAATAGGTTCACTTCACATCTTATAATATATACTTTAACAATATCATTAAATCTTCACATAGATATACTGGATCATGAAAAGAAGGATTACACCTTCCTTTTTTATATTTTAAAATAAAAACGTATCCCCACCTATATTTATCTATACCAATTTAAGAAATAAATAATTCAAAAAGAAAAACACTACAACAAAGAATGTCTATTTGTTTCTTTTCGTTAATTTTCCTACATGTTGTATATAAAAAAATAAAGTAATACCTGTCATAGTAATTAAAAAGATTTGATAGTAATCAATCAACTGTAATACCCCCTCCATACAAAAATAAACTCAACGAAATATTCACTATAAAACCAACGTATGTAAAAAAACAGCTACAAGTCCATTCATAGTTTTAAAAATTTGTCCTCCTCTTCTTCTAAGAATATTCAAAATTTCAAATAGATTATCTTATATCGCCATCTTATGTATGCAGAATTACATATCAAACCATATCGAAAATCATTCTCATTGTAACTATGTTGGTTTCAAGAAGTGGTATTTTTATTTCCTTTTCAAATCTCAAAATATATTAAAGGAGGCACTAACATTGTGAAAAAAGCTATTTTAGCAGGGGCACTAGGAATTGTAGTACTATCAGATATGAATTTACCAGGAGTAGAGGCATCAAAAACAAGTGCAGCAACTACAAATTTAGAAACTCAAGAAGTTACAAAATACTACTCTATGAGTTCCTATGAAGTTTCCCAAAAAGAATCATTTAATCTTAATAAAGGGGAAGAACTTACGGTCTTTGTACAAAATTCCGGGTTCCCAATTTTTTATACAGTCTTTGATGCAGATAATCAAGTAATTGGCACATACAATGCTAATTCACCATATGGTCGCGTATTCAAAGCACAATAAGACAGTAATATTTCTGTTCAATTTCAAGCAGGAGTAAATTCTTCTTACATGAAGAAAATGAATTTCACAGCTAAATTCGCAGTTTCTAAACTTAACCAACAATAAAAAATTTAACGATCCTCTTTAAAAACAAATTAAAAAGGTATATCCCTTCAATGGGATATACCTTTAACTTTAGTGAATTTTATATTGACCAGATAACCTCTCTTGCGCCATACGAACTAAACGTTTCGTAATCTCTCCACCTACTGAACCATTTGCTCGTGAAGTTGAATCTGGTCCAAGTGTAACGCCAAACTCCTGAGCAATTTCATACTTCATTTGCTCAATTGCACTTGCTGCCGCCGCTACCAAAATCTCGTTTGAATTATTATTTTCTCGAATTTGCATTTCTAATACACCTCCATTTAATTGGTAATATCATGCTCTATTTCCAATTAAATATGCAAAATTTATATTTATTTAAGTAAGCGTGTGATTTACATTAATACATTCCAATTAAAAAAGATTTTACAAATGAATCAATATAATCCTTATTGATTATATTGAATTTTGAACTCTCCATTAATTCTTGTAACTCTTGTGATAGCCAACTTAATGATGTTGCTAGTTTCGCAATAGTGAGTTTAGTGTTTCACTTAACTCTTTGATGTTCGGATATTAACAATATATTGTTAATAATCACCATTTTATAGGTACACCTACATATAGGCCAAGTATGCAATTACAGAACGTTTGTTATAAAAAAACGTAAACATGTCAAACAAAAAAGACTCAATTACTATATCTCATACCTTCTTTTAAATATAAATCTACTACCTCGTTCTTAAATTCTATATTGTTAGTGACTCTAATTTTCCCCATAGAAAAATCCGCTCTTAATTCTCAATCAATTTCTTAAATTTCTTTTCTAATTGATCTGGTGGTAATACACCTCGTACATGATCTACTATAATTCCATCCTTATTAACAAAAAATGTCGTCGGTAAAGAGAATACTTTATAATCTAGTCCAGCTACTCCGTCCATATCTAGTAGAACCGGAAACTCAAATCCATAGCGATTAGCAAATGCGCTTGCTTCTTGTACTGGGTCACTAACAGTTGCATTCACCGCAAAAATTTCAACATCCTTTTTATATTTATCATACATATGAACTAAGTCAGGTGCCTCCATTTCACACGGCCCACACCATGATGCCCAAAAATTAATAATATATGGTTTTCCCTTGGCATCATTTAACGACTGCAACTTTCCGTCTAATCCTTTTAATGTGATGCCAGGTGCTTTAAAACCTACTTGTGGTAATACTTCTTTCTCTTGTAACTCTGCTTGCTTTGCTTTTCTTTCCTTTTCTTCTTTCTTTGAATTATAAAAGTTAACCCCCGCCCAAGCGAGAGCACCTACTAGTATAATAGCAATTAGTTTCTTCACTTTTCTTCCTCCTCATTTTTAAAAACCTGTAAATCCACCGAATAGACGAATAAAGAATGCTGTAATTTTCGTCATTTGATTTGTATACAATAAAATACCTGTTACAATCATCATTCCACCGCCAATTTTCATCATGACATTGGCATATGTAACAATCCATTTTACCTTCCCAATAAAGAATGCCATCACGAAAAATGGAATCGCAAACCCAAGAGTATACGCTGTAATATAAAGAAGTGCCCCTTCAGGATTCGTCGCGCCAAGCATGAGTACAGCTGAAAATATCGGTCCAACACATGGCGTCCAACCCGCTGCATATGTCATACCGACTAAAATCGAGCGAATATATCCAGTCGATTTACTTCTATACTGCACCTTTTTCTCTGCCATAAGCCACTTAGGCTGAAACAAGCCCGTCATAAATAGCCCCATTAAAACAATAAAAATCCCACCAATTTGTTGAATCAATTTTTGGTTAGATGAAAATGTTATTCCAATCCAGCTTACCGATAAACCTAACGCGTAAAATATAACCGAAAATCCGATCATAAAAAATACTGTATGTATAATCGCTGATTTTTGCATAATCCCACGATTTTCTTTTAAATCTTGAATAGACACACCTGTAATATAAGATAAATAAGATGGATATAGCGGTAAAGAGCACGGTGATATAAATGACAATACTCCCGCCCCAGCCACAAGCCAAATTGTTAAATCTGCTGCATTCATTTTATTCCCCCTAAAACACTACAATGAGTAGTGTTTACCCTAAAAAAAAGAGGCTATATGCACTCTCCAACAATAAGTACAATCGACACACAGAATAACCCTATTGTTACATATACCGAGTTCGTATGTAACGGAATAGTAAGCTTAGCAACCTTTTCATTTAACACTTGCTCGATTCGTAAATTTATTGCTGTTTTTGCAAATGAAGCTGTAACACATCGATTCTCCATTGTCTTTATTTTAATTAATTTTAATAACGCGCTACCTAACTCAAATGAAGATTCCATTTTTTGCATCGCATATTTATCTGCTGCTAACTCTTGATACGTATGATATCGTTGTAACAATTCTTTTAATATCGGGATGTACATCATTCCTTCTGCTAATAACGTAAAACAAAATAATTTTAGCGGATCCCAATTATTTTGATGATATTCTTCATGGAAAATAATCGCATCAATCTCTTCATCTGAAAACGTCTGAAGCAAACCTTCCGACATGACAACTTTCGGATGGAATAATCCAATTGTAAACGCTGCAACTTCCGCAGTCGGCAGTATATATATTTGTTTCCCTTTTCTAATAAATGGGATAAGTACTTTTTGTACTTTTTTACTATAGAAAAATTGCCGCCAAATTCTTTTACACACAATCAATACAGTAATTAATAATAACCCCGCTACTATAATACGAACCATTGATAGTTCTTTCATATGTTTTTCTAACTGAAACAAGCAAAACTTTGAAAGGAAGAATGCCTTGTGTTGAAAGAGAAATGGATATGTAACATAATACAATAACAAGCTGAAAAAGAGGGTACTAACAATGAGCGCTAACAATACGATTTTACGCATTTGCCATTTCATTTCATCGATCCTCTTTTTTTAACTGATTCAATTTGTCTTCTAATTTTTTTATTAAATTCGGATCAGCCTGCTCTAGCTCATCTATCATATGAGTTACAACTAAATCTCCAAATTCCCCCACTAATTCCTGTGTCATTTTCTTCGTTTGATTGGATAAGAATTCTTCTTTCGTTTGTATAGCACGATATATGCCACTTCTTTTCACAGTCTGTTTTTCTAGGTGTAATTTCCCTACTAACCTGTTCATAACTGTCATAACAGTATTAAAATTCACAGGCGATTCTTCACTTAATCTCTGCTGCACTTCTTTAATAGTAATACCTTCAGTAGACCAAATAATCTCCATAATTTTCGCTTCAAGCGGTCCAAAGAAATGATTTAATCCTTGCTCATTTAACCTATAGTTTTGCGTAAACATCGTATGACTCCTTTCACACTACGAATTGTAGTACAAATTAAATGAGAGGTCAAACGCGAGTAATATAAACTAAAATTCACTACCTATAAATACGTACATCATTCTATTCATTATAAGCCTAACTTATCTCCAAATGTATCAAAGAGATACTGCTCTAATATTTGTACACTAAACTTCTCATTACGCCCAAGGGCAAATAATTCCCGATCTTTCGCTACGATAGTATCTAACGGAATAACTACATTATCCACTATTTTTACAATTTCGATTATATTACTTTTCACATTCACTTCTGTTTTAAATTCAACGTTTTCTAACACTATATGTGAACGTCTTCCTGATGCAAAAAAAGTAAAATTAGGATTTTTAACAACGCCAATTTCAGTCTCTAACGCATATAAATAGTGAAAAATTACATCTCTATGTCCATCTTTTATTATTTTTTCATCCTTCTCATCGTCTAAGTATTCTTTCAGCTTCGTTGTAAATTCAAATCGAAAATCCACTTTTTTCACGCTCCTTCTTTGTATTTCATATTAAATAAATATATTGAAATAATTTTACCATATTGTAATAAAACTTCCTATTAAAAGTAAAAACTGTTTTAGAAAATCGCTATTATTTCCGATACCCTTTTAAAATATAAGTATGAATTCAATATGAATGAATGCGTCATTATATCTATTTAAACATATTTTTTCCATATTTTGAAACATTAGTATGAAATATTATATATCAATGAATGGTTTCTAATGCATTGGTATATATAGTCAGTAGTTTCTTTACTATTCCGATATACTTAAGCTATATTTTCTAATTATTGATTACATTACGGAAGGAATGTAACTCTCTTCTATCGAATTTTTATATAACAAAAATGATTAGGTGGTGCTTTACTATGAAATTAGCTGTCATTGGTGGCGGTGATTTACAAGATTCAAATCACTTGCCTATTAATGAACGCCTTATAGAATTAACAAATAAACAGTATCCAAAAGTATTGTTTATTCCAACGGCTAGTCATGATGATGAAAGCTATATAAAATTATTTTTAGACACGTTTGAAAAACAATTACATTGTGAAGTACAAATTTTACGCATTACAACAGATTCACCTTCTAAGTATGAAATAGAGGAGATGATTCATTCAGCCGATTTAATTTATCTAGGTGGCGGAAACTATATTCACATGCTTACGCAATGGAAAGAACATAGACTTGATGAAAAATTATTATTGGCTCTGCAACAAGGAACACTTATTGCTGGTTATAGCGCTGGTGCTATGTGTTGGTTCACGTCTAGTATCCGATCAGATTATGAAGGTTCTGGTTACATAGAGAGTAACGGATGGGGTATTGTTAATAAAAGATTTTGTCCACATTATAATCAATTAAACAGAATGAACGCCTTCCATTCCTTTTTACAAAATCATCAAGGGAATATAGAAGGAATTGCACTGGAGGATAATTGCGCTTTATATATTACAGAGGAATCCTTTGAGATTATCGGTGAACCGGAAAAAGCGTGGGAGTTTTATATGAGTGATAAAACACTCATTAGACAACATTTTGATATAACTTTAAAAAGCTATTTGTAAACCTGCACTTACGAAAAAATGTCCCTAAGTCTAATAACTTAGGGACATTTTTCTATTTAACTAACTAATCGTGTAATTCGTTTCTTTTGCCATGAAAGCTTATAATATGCATACTGCAATAGTAAGCTGACAATAAATGCTGCTGGATACCCGATCCAAATGCCTTCTATTCCAAGACTTGTATGGTAAGAAAGATAATATGCTACGGGTACTTCTACAAGCCAAATTGAAACAACTCCAATAACAGTTGGCCAAAGTACTGTACCGCTCGCTCGCATTGTCGCACTAATAATTTGTGCATGACCGAAAATTAAATAACTCCATAACGTAATCATAACTAAGCTATGAGCAATTTCAATTGTAGTTTGACTCGTTAAAAATAGTGATAAAATGTCTCTTGAGAATAAATAAATAAGAGATATTAACGCACCACCGATGACGTAGTTCATAATAATTCCGGCCTTCACAACTTTCTGCAATCGATCAAATTGATTCGCCCCAATTGATTGTGCTGCAAAAATAGAAACTGTAATACCAAGGCTAACTGCTGGCATTTGTACATAACTTGCAACTTGATTCACAACGCCGTAAGCAGCTGTTGCATCCGAACCGTAACGATTTACAAATGCGATTACGGCAATCTCAGATAATGAAACTAATATCATATTTATACTTGCCGGTATACCGAGCCTTAGCAATAGCTTTAATAACTCCCCATCCATTCGAAGGTATTTTCTAACCGTTCCATCTAGTTGTAATGGGTGATTTTTCTTCTTTAAATACACAAGCATGACAATAAACGTAATAACTGTAGATATAACAGATGCATAGGCTGCTCCATACACATCTAATTTCGGAGCTCCTAACCATCCAAAAATAAGAACTGGTAATAAAATCATATTTAGTGCTGTACTTACAATTAAAAAGTAAAATGGCGTTTTAGAATCTCCTGTACCTCTCATAAATGTTGTATATGCGAAATATAAAAATAATACTGGCATCGATATAAATAAAATCCGTGCATAATGTACACTTATTTCAATAATATTTTCTGGCGTTCCCATTAGACGCATAATATCCATCGCAAAAATACTTCCTATTATCGCCAACACAACTCCAATAATAAAGGTAAATGTCAGCGTCGTACCAACGATAGCTTTTAAACGAGCTTCGTTTTTAGCACCAAACGCCTGACCAATTAAAATAGAGCTCCCTGAACCGATACCAATTACAAATGAAACGAGCAAGAAAAATAATGGGAAGAATGCTGATATGGCCGCTAAATCATTAACTCCAAGCCATCTTCCTACTACTACCATACCAAATAATTGTCCAACTGATTGTAGTACATTACTTAATAATAACGGTACTAAAAACATCGACATCGATTTCCAAATTGGTTTACTCTCACTTTCCAACTCATGTGACTCCGCACCTTCTTTATTGTTATCTGCAGGTGGTTTCAAATTTCATTTCTCCTTTTCTTAAAAATCTATTTTCAATATCTATCTCTTTGTATAGTTGTTATAATACTGTGCTTCTATTCATTTTCTTTTCATATGATTATAACTTCACCCAATATTGACTTCCATCGGCTGTTCGATCTAAAAATCCATATTCGATTAAATATCTTCTTAACGTTACGAAATCAGGGTATACATTTTCTATCACTGTATTTACTTCTTTTTCAGTATACTTTTTATTACTATCAAACTTCTTCACTAAATGACGCAATATAATTAATTTACGCTTTTGTTTCTTCGGAAATTTAGAGAGAGGTCCATCTAACCCTTCTGTAAAATGAGCTTTTAATACTTCATCATTTTCTTCTTCCGTAATATTGTATCGATCATCTACCATCGTTGCTGTTCTATGAATTGGCACAAATTTCGTTTGTACTTTTGATTTTTCTTCTGATAATTCCATTAGCGCTAAAAATACTTTTGCTTGTTTCATTTTCTCTCGCAGTGTAAATCGATGATTACGAATTGTTGATGTACTTCCGCCATCCATCTCTTTTACAATTTCTTTATCATTCAGTCCCATATAGAAAAACTGAACCATTTTCTTTTGTAAATCCGTTAATCCAGTAAATTTCTTATCCATATTTAGCAAATAATCAAACATAGACGTATGCTCATTTTGAATATGCAATTGGACGAACTTCTCTGCTTCATACAAAACTTGATTATCTTGATAAATAACACCTTTAATAAATGTTTCACCACAAGCTAAGCAAATGTACCCCTCTTTTTCTTCATCAAACACATACCCTTTCTTTAATTCCTCTATTGACGCATCCCAAAACTTCTCTGAAATATCGCTCATACTAAACACTCCTTCAAA
This sequence comes from Bacillus cereus group sp. BceL291, assembly GCF_051776705.1. NCBI lineage: Bacteria > Bacillati > Bacillota > Bacilli > Caryophanales > Bacillaceae > Bacillus > Bacillus cereus group sp. BceL291. The sequence goes on from NZ_JBPWAP010000011.1 coordinate 85,527, forward strand.
ATGTTTATTTAAAAACCAAACAAATCGCTATATCGTTTATTATTACTTCATCATCTTATCACAACACAAACAAACATTTCAACATTTCGTTTGCCCATTTTATAAACTTTTATAAAAACATCTATCGAAAGGATTTAATACAACGAAAAGCGAATATGTTTATACAAATTCATTTTATAGGATGTAAAATAGAACATGAATATTCTTCAAGACCCTTGGTTTACCGTTAAGTAAATTGCACAGAACGCATATGCGATTAGTGAATATGGAACTGGTATTCACTCATTACAAAACTTCAGTATTCAATTTTAACTACAAAAAAGATGTTTTCGTATAAGAAAACATCCTTTACTTTTTATATATTCTATTTACAGTCTCTACTAAAACCTTACTTGCTTGTACAAATGTATGCTTTCGATTTCTATCTTCAACAAATTTATTAGCACAACTACTCATAATCATCATACAACTAATTATGACTAACGCTATCTTTCTATTCTTGTAAGTCACTTTATGCCACTCCACTATTACAAAACTTCTTTTGAATTTATCCCATCAAGAAATTTTACATGAATAATAAAACGTGTGAATATGCAATTCTGCATATTCACACGTTTTATTACAATGTTATGATTTAATTTAGTTAAAGAACAAGTATACCGAGGTGACTAACTTGAAATTTAAAGCGAAAAAAAATCCATTCCACGTCATTTTCATTACATTATTTATAATTATTTTTTTCGTTTCGTTATTCTTTCAAAATGAAAATTCTATTTTTTTCACTCTCATGATGCTGCTAAATATCGTGAATCTTTCTTCATTCTATTTCTCTCACTACAACGTAACGGAATCATCTCTTGTTGTAAAACACGGTTTCATACTTCGTACTGAAATCCCATTTAAAGACATTCGCCATATTAAGCACTCTGGCAAAAAACTTCGTTCAAAAAAATGGACTAGGCAACAATTAGAAATTAATTATAATTTATTTGACTCAGTGACCTCTTTCGTACCACAAGAAGAAGAAAAATTCATTTCACTCTTAAAAGAGAACTGCCCACAGATGAAAGTAATGAATACGCCTGCTAACAAATAATATATTTTGAAGCTTGCATTATTGCAAGTAGATGAAACTTAAAAATGAACATCAAAAAGCCAAGATTCTATACTCAGAACCCTGGCTTTTTCTATTACTCTTTTGGAGCAATCATTTTCTTTGGATCTACAATTTCATCAAATTGCTCTTCTGTTAGTAGCCCAGATTGCAATGCTGCTTCTTTTAAAGTTAATCCTTCTTTATGAGCATGCTTCGCAATTTTCGCTGCATTTTCATATCCGATATGTGGGTTTAGCGCTGTTACAAGCATTAGTGAGCGATTCACATTTTCATTAATTACTTCTTCATCTGCTTCAATACCAACTGCACAATTGTCATTAAACGAAACAATTGCATCCGCTAATAAGTGAGCTGATTGTAAGAAGTTATAAGCAATAACAGGTTTAAATACATTTAACTCAAAGTTACCTTGGCTCGCAGCAAATCCGATTGTTGCATCATTCCCCATTACTTGCGCTACAACCATCGTTAACGCTTCACTTTGCGTTGGATTTACTTTACCTGGCATAATAGAGCTTCCCGGTTCATTTGCTGGAATAATAATTTCTCCAAGACCACTACGTGGACCACTTGCAAGCCAACGTACATCGTTAGCGATCTTCATTAGATCCGCAGCTAATGCTTTTAATGCACCGTGAGTATATACAACTTCATCATGGCTCGTTAATGCATGGAACTTATTTGGTGCAGAAACAAATTGTTTACCTGTAAATTGACTAATTTCCTCTGATACCATCTCACCAAATTTAGGATGAGCATTAATACCTGTTCCAACCGCAGTTCCACCAATTGCTAACTCTTTCATATATGTATTGCTCTCTGCAATCATACGCTCTGTTTTTTCAAGCATACGGTGCCATCCGCTAATTTCTTGCCCTAAAGTTAACGGCGTTGCATCTTGTAAATGTGTACGACCAATTTTTATAATATGTTCAAATGCAGTTACTTTTTCTGCTAAAGTTTCTTTTAATTTCGTAATTGCTGGTAATACGTGATTTTCTACTGCGATTACACAAGCTACATGAAGCGCCGTTGGAAATGTATCATTTGAACTTTGTGACATGTTCACATCATCATTCGGATGAATATGTACGTCAGATCCCTTCTCTTTCAAAATTTGATTCCCACGATTTGCAATTACTTCATTCACATTCATGTTTGACTGTGTACCACTACCTGTTTGCCATACGACAAGCGGAAAATGTTCATTCCATTTCCCTGCAATCACTTCATCCGCAGCTTCTACAATTGCTTCTGCTTTTTCTTCTGATAGCTTTCCTAATTTTTGATTGCTAAGCGCTGCACTCTTCTTTAAAATTGCAAATGCTTTTACAATTTCAAGCGGCATTTGCTCTGTTCCAATTGGAAAGTTTTCTTTACTACGTTGTGTTTGTGCTGCCCATAATTTATCAGCTGGAACTTTTATTTCTCCTAATGTATCTCTTTCAATTCTGTACTCCATGTTTTCATCCCCTTGAAAATATAATACCTACATCTCTTATAATAACAGATTTTCTCTTAAATGATAAGAATTCTCACTCTTATATATAGATATTCTATATTTATTTTAAAAAATTCCTCTTGACCTAAACTTAAGTTTAGGCTGTATCCTTTCCATTGTAACCTACTATAACATTACTGGAGGAATTCAATATGAAAAAATATGCTTTTATAACAGGTGCGAATAAAGGAATTGGATATGAACTTGTTCGTCAATTAGCAGAAAAAGATTATCACGTATTTTTAGGTGCTCGTAATGAACAACTTGGACAACAAGCCGTAGAATTTTTAAATGTTTCAAACGTTTCCTATATTCAAGTAGATATTTCAAATTCACAATCCATTCAAGAAGCAACAAAGAAAATTTACGAAACGACTGATCACTTACATTTATTAATTAATAATGCAGGCATAGCGCTAGACTTCAATATGCTACCTAGTGAATTAAATATTGAAACTTTACGCCAAGGATTTGAAGTTAATTTTTTTGGAACTTTCCAAATGATGCAAGCCTTTTTACCATTATTAAAGAATTCAAGCAACAGTAAAATAATAAATGTAACAACTGACATGGCCTCACTAACAATGTTTGCTAATGGTGAAACACATCCAATTAATACACTAGGATATAATTCTTCAAAAACAGCTATTAATGCTTTAACATTAGCTTTTAGTAAAGAATTTGCCACTAACGGTCCAGAAGTATTTGGGGTAACTCCTGGTTTTACAACTACGGATCTTAATGGAAATTCCCCCGGTGGCCATACAACCACTGAAAGTGCTAAAATTATTATTAAATATGCATTAAGTGAAACAAACTATAATGGTAAAATACTTAACAAAGATGGCATTATACCTTGGTAATAAAAGGATGAATGATATGTATTATACAATTGGGCAAGTCGCCAAAATGCAACACTTAACTATTTCTCAAATACGTTATTACGATAAACAAGGACTGTTTCCTTTTCTGCAAAGAAACGAAAAAGGAGATCGAGTTTTTGATGAAGAAGCACTGAAATATTTAGAGATGATTTTGTGTTTAAAAAACACTGGTATGCCAATTCAAAAAATAAAACAATTTATCGACTGGTCTATGGAAGGAGAATCTACCATCCTTCAAAGGTTAGAATTAATGAAACAACAGGAGACCAATGTCTTACAGCTCATTCAAGACACTGAAAAAAACTTAAAAAAGATACAACAAAAAAATTGCTAAATATGAGAATGAAATAACTTCAGCAAATGCTATTAAAAAATAAAAAAATCACCTTCTACATATTGTAGAAGGTGATTTTTATTTTATGATGCTTGCTTTCCTTTATCTGCATCATCTACATACCAGATGAATTTGCCTGTATATCCGTAAATAACTGCTAAAATTAACGATACGAAGCTTAACCACATAAACGGAACGTATGAGAACGTTGCTACACCTAAAATACCAGCCATAAAAATACCATTATCAGACCATGGAACCATACCTGAAGTTAACGTTCCACCTACTTCTGAGTTACGCGCTAATACACGACGGTCTATTTTTAATTTATCATAGCTATCTTCCATAATTTTTGGTGTTAAAATTAGTGATACATACATCGCACAACCAAATATATTAGCTAAGAATGCCACGATTAATGTAGACAATGTTACATTACCTGCAGAATTTAATTTCTTCTCAAATTTTGATACGATTACTTTTAAAACACCTAGTTTTTCAAGTAATCCACCAAATCCTAAACCGAAAATAATAACGGCTACTGAGCCAAGCATGCCGTTAATTCCACCACGGTTTAATAACTTGTCAACAAACTCAACACCAGATTGAATTGAGAATCCGTTATAAGCTGTTCCAATCGCCTCTCCAAAGTTCATCCCTTGGAAAAGAGTTGCCCAAATTGCACCAATTAAAGCTCCCATTGCAATTGTTGGCATAGACGGTTTCTTCATCGCTAATAGAACGATAACAATGACCGCCGGAACAAGCATCCATATTTTAATATCAAATTGCTTTAATAAAGCTTCTTTTAAAAATTCTACTCGATTCAAATCTACATTATCGCCGCCATACATCCAACCAGCTACAGTAAACATAATACTAGTAATAATATAAGCTGGAACATCTAATACGAGCATAGCTCGAACGTGAGCAATAACATCTACTTTCGCCATAGAAGCTGCAAGAACTGTGCTATCAGAAAGTGGTGATAATTTGTCGCCGAAATAAGCTCCTGAAAGAACTGCACCAGCAACAAGCGGAAGTGGTAAACCAAGTCCTTCACCAATCGCCATCATAGCAATACCTGCTGTTCCCACTGTTCCCCAAGACGTTCCTGTTGCGATAGAAGTTATAGAACAAATAATTAATGTTGCTAATAGGAATATGCTAGGGTGAATAAATTCTAATCCATAATAGATTAATGTTGGTACTACCCCACCAGCAATCCATGTTCCAATTAAAGCACCTACTGCAACTAAAATCAGTATCGCTTCTAATCCGTTAGAAATCCCTTTCGTAATTGCATCTTGCAATTCTTGATAACGAAATCCTAATCTTAATCCAAGCGCAATTACTAAAAACCATGAAATAAATAGCGCTAATTGAATTGGGAGATCAAAAATCGTTTGGAAGGAAAAGACAACAGCAAGAAATAGTAATAAAAGAACTATGATTTCTAGCATCGATGGTAATCTTACACTTTTCATTTTTTTCTCTCCTTACAAGTCGATAACATGACGTATGTCGTCTTACATGTATGTAATATACAATTAGCGAAGACAAAACAAAATTTTCATATTATTTCGATTTATTTTTCCAGTATAATATATTCACAACCCTTTCTATTGTAAAAGTAGATTACGTTTTTCGCAATGAAAAATATAAAAAATGTTGTATTTTTATTTATCCCGATATTTTCGGCCAATAAGACCCCCGTCTCAAAATTCAGTAAGTGCAAAGCACTTAGGTAAGAAATTAACTACTGTAAAATTCCGAATTGATATGAACGTATTAAAGCTTCACTTTATTTACAAAGAAAAATCCCATACTAACTTTTTTAATATTTGCTGCAACAAAACTTTTTACAACTATCTTAACTTTTTAATTCACACCATAATTTCCCACACAAAAATAGGGCACACATCATAAAAATGATGTATGCCCTATCTTTATTTATACATATTTTGTATTTCTTCTTTATTTTTAAGTATTTCCTCAAACTTATCACTACAACCCTTCGGAAATAACACTCCCAGTCCATATGAATGCGCAAATTGAAAATGAGGGTACTTCGCTTTTACCTCATCCCAAAACTTATATACGCCGAAATCACTACTTCTAACTTCAATATCATGAAATAATACAATACCGTTTTTCGCGACTTTCGGTAGCCATGTATTATAATCGTGAGAAACAGCTTCATACGTATGATAGCCATCAATATGCAAAAGATTTATCGTTTCATCTTGAAACCGGTCTACAGCATCATCAAAAGTAGATCGAATTAAATTTCCTATATTAAGGTAGTTATCGCTCACTACTTTTTCTACTATTTGAAAAACCCCTTCTCCATATGGACCTGTATGCCCATCTCCAGCCCAAGTATCTACTGCAAAGCATTTAGTCGATAACCCTCCATCTTTTACTCCCTGACAAAAACTAAAAAAGGAAGCTCCTAAATGTGTACCTAACTCAACTAAAGTTTCTGGTTTTTCAAATCGTACTAAGTCATATGCAAAATCTAAATGTCCACTCCACGCAGATTGTGACCGAATAATAGGACTAAATGTTTCAAATTCAAATGATGGTTTATGAGTAACCCAGTTCATCGCATAACTCCTTCTGCACATATTTTTAACAAACCAAATTACTCTTATCTTTATTTTTTTATCGCCTTGATTATGATTCTATTTCATGAAAATATGAAGAATTTATTCTTTTCTATTGAGGTAAAGCATCATATACATATGGGTCAGTTGGCTTATTAATTTTTTCGATTTTGTTTACTTTTACAAGTGGAAAGACTGTTCCTTTATATGTCGTTTCATCTAATAATCCTGTTATTTTCACCCATGTTTCTTCTGGAATTTTTTCAACATTTTGCCCGGTAACAATCATCCCCCAGACTGATGCATCCGCAATACAACAAGTTATACCATATCGAGCCACTACTGCTTTATTACCCGTCACATCTTTATCCTTATATATAAACCCTAAGAATGTAATTTCTTTCCCTTTAAACCTATTAACATTTTGACCAATTACATTCATTGTTTGAACATAATCCTTATCCTTTACTTGTAGTTTACGCTGTCCTAACATACTTTTTACTACTTGCTCTTCCGTTTTATAAGTCGTTGCTAAATTTGATGTTTCTTCTGAATCAACTAATACTTCTCGCTCATCAAACTTAACCTGTTTCCCCTCTTTTTCGTTTCTTTCCAGACTTCTCGCCTGTACACTTTGATTCATACCCCTTTTTCCTGCTAAACTTCCATCAATTGTTACACTTCCAAAGAGAAAAGCACTAACTATCGGAACAACAAATAAAACATATACAAAGAAACTTTTTATCCCTGATTTTGATGTTGTATGATGTTTACAACAATTATAATCATGCTGTTTTTCTCTTCCATCTCCCCAAACTTGTACAATACCAAAAATTAAAATTACTACAAAAGCTATATACGTAAATTTGATCATTTTTGGAGCGATAAAATTATAAATATTCCCTGTTACAAGTAGTTTAAATAAGAGCATTGCTAAACCAATTAAAATAATGCCACGAATATAGTGATGATATGCCTTCTGCTCCTCTTTCTCCATTCTTTCTCACCTCCTATAACATTATGATTTGCACGATGGTATACACAGATACAATGACAATTCCCATCAAAAAGAATACAAATTTCTTTTGAAAATACGCAAATAGCATTAACGTATTTTTCATATCAAGCATAGGCCCAAACACAAGAAATGCGAGAAGTGCCTTTATCGAGAAAACATGTCCAAAAGACGCAGCTATAAAAGCATCGGCCGCAGAGCAAATTGATAAAACATAACCAAACCCCATCATAATAATGGGAGCAATTACTTCGTTATGTGCTACTGCATCCAGTACATTCCGATCAAAAAACGTTTGAAATACACTTGCTAAAAAAGCACCAATCAATAAATACTTACCAGTATCAAAAAACTCATCTACAGTGTGATTCATAACATCTTTCCAACTCTTTTTTTTGCTTATTTGAACTGAAACCTCTACGTCTTTTAAAACATTTCTTTCGCGATAGCAATAATACACAATTAGACCTATGAATAGAGCAACTAAAATTGTTATCCCAAAGCGTGCATATACAACGTAATCATTTTTTGGAAACGCATATACAGTAGATAAAAGAACAACTGGATTCATAATGGGTGCACTCAATAAAATAACAATGCCTACATGAAGTGGTAGCCCTTTTTGAATGAGCCTTCTTACAATTGGTATAATGACACATTCACACATTGGAAAAAGAACTCCCACAAATACTGCTGGAATCATTGCAACAATTGGAGATTTCGGCATTACTTTTTGAATCATATCTTCCGTCACAAACACTTGAATACATGAAGAAACAATTACCCCTAATAAAATAAAAGGTATTGCTTCAAAAATGATACTTAAAAATACCGTATTCACATTCAGCCATTCCTGCGGTATATTTGTGTGCAAATTTACTAGACTTGTAAAATCTACAAAAAATAATAAAAAGAGAAACATAGCGATAAGAGCTATGCCTACTAATTCTTTTGAAACTCTATTAAAGACCAAGCTTCTCGCCTCCATTTTATTTACATGTAAACATGTGCTTGTCCAAATGCTTCATACTACAGCACAAATTTTATAGTCTATTTCTATTCTTAAATCGTAATCATTATGATTTATTATTGATTTTTCTTTTCCTATCGTTTAATATAAAACGTAATCATTACGATTTAAAGGAGAGATCATTTCATGAAAAAAGTACCTATCACTGTATTAAGTGGTTTTTTAGGATCTGGAAAAACTACCTTACTACATCACATTTTGACTAATAAGAATAACTTAAAAGTAGCTGTTATCGTTAATGATATGAGCGAAGTAAACATTGATGCATCTCTTATAAAAAAGGGTGGTTTTTCACGTACGGAGGAAAAACTAGTAGAGATTCAAAATGGCTGTATTTGTTGTACACTACGAGAAGATTTAATGATAGAAGTGAATCGTCTTGTGGAAAATGGTGATATTGACTATATTATTATTGAATCTTCTGGTATAAGTGAGCCTATTCCAGTTGCTCAAACGTTTACTTATACAGACGAAGTCCTTAACATTGATTTAACGAAAAATTGTCGCCTCGATACGATGGTTACAGTTGTAGATGCAAATAGATTTTGGGATGATTTTGCAGATGGAGAAAGTTTATTAGACCGAAAACAAGCAATCGATGAGAATGATACCCGAGAAGTTATTGATTTATTAATAGATCAAATTGAATTTGCAAACGTAATTATTCTTAATAAGATAGATTTGCTAGAAAAAGAAGATGTGATAGAGCTTCATCATTTACTAAAAAAATTAAATCCTAATGCAAAAGTTCTTGAATCTTCGTTTAGCAAAGTACCATTACAAGAAATTTTAAACACAAATCTATTTAATTATGAAGAAGCCAGTCAATCGGCCGGCTGGATACAAGAATTAAATAGTGACCATCATACACCGGAAACGGAAGAATACGGTATCAATTCCTTTGTTTACCGCCGCAAATATCCTTTCCATCCCGAGCGCCTTATGAATTGGCTAGAAAGATGGCCTTTAGATGTTGTAAGAGCGAAAGGATTCTTCTGGCTGGCATCTCGTAATAATATGATAGGGCTTCTATCTCAAGCAGGTTCCTCTATTACAATTCAAGGAGCCGGTGAGTGGATAGCGGCATTATCTGAAACTGAAAGAAATCAAATGATTACAGAAGAACCAGAAGTATTGAAAAACTGGGATAAACAATATGGAGATCGAATAACCGAACTCGTATTTATCGGAATTGATATGAACCGTTCTTTAATTGAACAATCATTAGATAGTTGTCTATTAACAGAGAAAGAAATGAAACAAGATTGGGATATATTTGTTGATCCTATTCCAGCTTTTACTTATACTTCATAACAATTAATAAAAGGCTTCAGTAGAATGAAGCCTTTTTTACTTTATAGTACTCTTATTTAATAAGTTTGCTTTAATTATGAATACAATTGTACCTAAAACAATTAATATAGCATATACGATACCAACTACATTACCTATTTTTTCTAAGCCAAGCGGTAATATTATAGTAGCAACTCCAACTATATAAGAAAATGCTCCTGAAAGCTTCGCTAATTTATTTTTATCTCCAACAAACGTTTCTTCTTGATATCCTGCTAACAAAAACAACCTCTTTTTCACATGTATTTGATACCCTAAAAAAATGATAAGTAACCCTACAAATAAACAAACTAAAAATCCAGCTAACATATACTCCCCCTCCTCTACAATATTTTACTATACATAAAAAATAAAATTAGAAATTTCAGTTTATTAACACGTCATTCTGTGATATATTGCATATTGTATTCAATTTGTATTTTTAGAAAGGAGAATGTTAGATCATATGGATTCAAATCGATTAAAAGGAATTATAATGGTCATAATCGGTGCTTGTTTATGGGGCTTGTCTGGTACAGCTGCACAACAACTTTTTCAATATGACAATGTTTCAACCGAATGGTTAGTTACGATCCGTTTACTTATATCTGGAATTATTTTGCTCATTATTTCCTCATTCGGAACGAGAAAAAAAGAGATATTTAGCATTTGGAAACAAAAATCTGATGCTATTAAAATGATTTTGTTTGGTCTATTCGGTATGCTTGCTGTACAGTATACGTATTTCGCTTCAATTAAAGAAGGAAATGCTGCCGTGGCAACATTATTGCAATATTTAGCTCCTATATTCATCACTGTATACTTACTTTTCAAATGGAACGTTCGTCCATCAAAAATTGATTTCATTTCAATTACCCTTTCATTAGTAGGCACTTTTCTCTTACTAACAAACGGGTCTGTTCATAACTTGGCTGTTTCTACACCAGCTATTATTTGGGGGATTTTATCTGGATTATCTCTCGCTTTTTATAGTTTATATTCAAAGGAATTGTTAGAAAAATGGTCTTCCTCCGTTATCGTTGGATGGGGCATGATTATTGGGGGTATTGGTGTAACGATTGTACACTTTATTTCTACAAACGAATTCATTTTATTATCAACTATGAAATATGTAAAACTAAGTACCCTACCGCTCATCACATTTGTCGTCATTTTCGGGACACTTATTGCCTTTTATTTATACTTAGACAGCATACGATACCTGACTCCGAAAGAAACAACATTATTTGGTTGCACAGAACCACTCGCAGCTATTATTTCTTCTGTACTTATATTGCAAGTGCCATTTCAATCTTTTCAGTTATTAGGCGCTTTTTGTGTCATTGTAATGGTGCTCATCTTAAGCCAAAAGCCGGATGAAGGGAAACAAAAATTAAAGCTTGTTCATGCAAAAAAGGAAAATATACAATGAAAGGATTGAATTCACTATGCCTGTCCCTCAAAATTATAAAAAACCAGGAAGAGTTTCAGCAAAATCACTCGTTTTAAATCAACTACAAAATTGGATTATTGAAGGTGTACTGAAGCCCAATGAAAAAATTAATGATGGGGAATTGGCTGAGGCACTAGGAGTAAGCAGAACACCTGTAAGAGAAGCACTTCAAATATTAGAGCTTTCTGGATTAGTGGAAATGGTACCAGGGCAAAAAACGAAAATTGCTCCTATTAAGTTAGACGACGTATCTATCATTTATGAAACGATGGCTGGTCTTCACTCTATTATAGGAAAGCAAGCTCTTCAAAACATTACAAACGCTGATATTCAACTACTTTCTGAAATAAATGAGCATTTTCAGCAATCTATAGAGAAAAAAAACGCAAAACAAGCTTTAGAATTAGATATACAATTCCACAATACAATTTCTTCTATTGCTAAAAACCAATATATTGAACCCTTTCTAGAAAATATGCAACTTCACGTTTTACGTCTTGAATATTTGTTTTTCCAAAACTTTGTTCCAGCAAGTCAATCTATTGAAGAACATCACTCTATCATTCAAGCATTACAGAAGCAGGACGAAAAACAAATGGAACAAATAATGACCCAAAACTGGCTCCGTCCCATGAAAGAAATACAAAAAATAATTTCTACGAAATAAAAAGAGAGCTGGTTACACAAAATCGTAACCAGCTCTCCTTTTACTAATCTATATAGCTACGCCTGAATATTCGCATAATCTTCCATATCTTCGTACTCTTTTTCCAATTCCTCTAAAGACAGCTCGTATAATTGTCGGTCGCGAATCTTAAACACACCTGCTCCAATTAACTCATCAATTAAATGCCTCTTACGATTTTCAACAGCAAAACGGAGTTGACTACTCATCTTTTAAAAAACTCCTTTCTACGATCATTGAAAATGATACTCTCTATCAATTACCACTTTTGATTATAAAAGATGACTCTTTATAAGTAAAGTAATTTCATGAAATATTTACCTTGCAAAGTATTTGTGGCCACATTATATATATGTATGCCGTGCGAAAAATGTTATGACACTTTTTCTTATCCTTTTTCTTTCATACTTTGCAAGTTGTCTCATCATGGTGAAATTCACCATCTATTTCTACTTGAATGGTGACATGTTCTACATGAAACTTCTCCTTTAATACATCCGTAGCCTCTTTTAAAACACTTTGCGTTTCATTACCTTTAATAATCAAGTGGCAAGTTAATACTTGAAAATCCGATGTGACAGACCATATGTGCAAATCATGAACTTCTTTGACAATCGGAATATTTAATAACGTACTTTTTATCTCTTCAACATTTATGTGCTGTGGTGCACCTTCCATTAATATATGAACCGTATCACGTGTTACACGCCATCCACTAATAATGACTAAAATAGACACAAGAATACTAGCAATCGCATCTGTAGCAGTCCATCCGAAAAATTTAATAAGTAACGCAGCAATAATCGCTCCGACGGAACCCAATAGATCGCCTAGTACGTGCAGGAAAGCACTTCTTAAATTCAAATTACCTTTCACATCTCCGCCCCTCATTAATATCCAGGCTGATAAAATATTAATAAGCAGACCAAGGACTGCAATAATGAGCATCCCATTACTAGCAATCTCAACTGGTTCTTTAAAACGACGGATTGCTTCAATAAAAATGTATACCGAAATGACAATAAGAACGACACCGTTACATAATGCTGCTAACATTTCGACTCGCTTATACCCGTATGTTTTCGCAGTTGTTGCTGTTTTTTCTCCGAGTTTAAACGCAAGTAAACTTAAAGCTAAAGATACTGCATCACTTAGCATATGCCCCGCGTCAGATAGTAGTGCTAAGCTATTTGTTACAAATCCACCAACAACTTCTGCAATCATAAAACTTGTTGTTAGTAGGAAGGCAATTAGTAACGCCTTTTTATTTTTCGAATGACCATGACCATGCGAATGTCCCATACTTATACTCCTTTAAGTACAATATCTGTATGTTAGTATGAAACAAACTCCCCGTGTTTATCCCGAATTGACTGATTGTAAACGCCCGCTTCCTCTGTATACACACTTCGCTATTTTTTAAACAATCCCTTTTTCTCAAATAAAACAAGACTACTTCTTTTTTATTTTCATATTGTTTACTAATGAAAGAATTTTTAAGGAGGTTACTTAAATGAAACGTTTATTTCTCTGTATGGAACGTGAACTTGTTGTAGTGAAAGAACACAATGATAACTATGAAACGACTTATCACTTACAAAATATGCAACCTACCTGTATCGCTGTTGATCCATTTCAAAAGAATCGTGTATATTGCGGAACATTTGGACGAGGTCTATGGTTAAGTGACGATAGTGGGGATTCATGGCGACCAATTGGAGATTCTTATCGTTACTTTGATTTCCCTAAAGAAGATGGTATTTTGCACTCCTCTATCACTTCCATAACAATAAGCTCAAATGAACAAGTTAACGGATATGGGGTCGTTTATGTCGGCACAGAACCGAGCGCTTTATTTCGCTCTGAAAATGGTGGTGAAACGTGGACTGAACTTAAAAATATGAAATCATTATTATCTTCTTATACATGGGCTTTCCCGCCTAGACCTTTTACCCATCACGTACGCTGGATTACAGTTGATCCAAACAACCCTAATACAATACACGTTTCAATCGAAGCTGGTGCTGTTATTCAAAGTAATGATAAAGGGCATACATGGATTGATAAAAAATTCGGTGCTCCTATCGATGCTCATCAATTACTTATGCACCCTGAAGCACCAAATCGCCTTTATGCATCATGTGGTGACGGATTTATGGGCGGACCTGATCGTGCTTATCTTGAGAGTTATAACAATGGAAACAGCTGGATCTCATGTAGTGCAGGACTTGAACATCATTATTTATACAGCATGGCTATTGATCCAGCTGATTGTGATACGATTCTCGTTTCTGCCGCGCCAAGTGCTGATCTCGCTCATCATCGTATCCCTTATGAGTCTTATATTTATCGAAAAATGAAAGATACTCCTTTCCAGCAAGTACAACAAGGACTACCATCTGCAATCGGTACAGTCATTTCGATGTTTGCTACAAACGAAGCCGAACCACATACGTTTTACACGTTAAATAACAATGGCGTCTTTCAATCCAATGATAGCGGCGAATCGTGGGAACAACTAAACATTCCGTGGAAAGATGAGTATAAAACGCAGCATCCGCATGCACTATTCGTCACTAGTTCTTAACGAAAAAAGACTGCCTAAATGATTTTAGGCAGTCTCTCTTTTATTTCTTTAAATCAATGACAATATCATCTAACACAATATCTTTGCTCTTCGCTTCTTTTTTCGGCACTTCTATTTTCTTCTCTTTCCCATTCACATACTCTACTCCACCATGATTTTCAGGTGTATGTACTCGCAAGTGCACGCGAGGTGTAACGATAAGCTTTGTTGCATTTTCGTTTAGTTTTTGGAAGGTGGCACTCCAATGGATATTGTAAGGATCGTTGCCACTTCCCCCATTTCCTTCACCCGAATAAATATTCCCTAAATCATCCTTAACCGTCAATTCAACATCTACACTATCCCATTCTTTCCTCGCGCCCTTAGAAACCTCTTGATTGTAATAAAGAATAAATGAAACTGGCGATATTGCGACCTTTTCCATATTTGCTTTTATACCTTCTTTTTCCGAACTCCCACCAATTGTTCTCTCTTTACTATCCACTGATTTTACAGTTAACGCGAAATTCCAATTACCTTGTATTGATTTTTTCCTATCTGGCATCTCTATTCTCTCTATATTCCATCTAAAGTTTACTTTGTCCTTTTTATTGCTATCATGATGCGTCGTTGTTACCATACCTACATACTTTTTTTCAGTAACTTTAGTCATTTTACCACTGCCTGAACTACCATGAGCGTCCATTATATCCAATCCACCTAATATGATAGGATCCTCCCCTAAGTCCTGCTCACTTTCCAGTGAATACGTTATAGATAATGTTCTGCCATCAGAAATTACATCATTAATTGTAACCTTAACCCCATTACTCTCTCTCGTCATATTCAATTCAGTCGAAAACTCTTTATAATTTTCATATAACCCCGTTCTACCATTATCTAAAAATCGGAATATGTCACCTACAATTGGCAATCCCCCGGCATATGTAGGAAAACCGATACCAAGAGTTGCAACCGATAACCCTACTAAAATTGATGCAGCAGCGACACCTTTTTTCCAACTTTTCATCTTTTTCTTCGTACGTATCGATTGTTTTACATTTCGTTTTACTTTTTCCTTTTCAATTTCAGAAGCCTCAATTTCTTCTAGTTCTTTTTCATCTATATCAATATCATTTAATAGTTCATAAATGTCTTTCATATTGCACTACCTCCAAAACTAATATTCGTAGCATTTTGTTGTAGTTTCTTTTTCCCCCGGTACACTCGATTATCAATTGCTGCCCGAGTTAATCCTAACTTGTCACCTATTTCCTCTGTCTTCATACCAAGTAAATATTTCATAATGAACACCTTTTGATCTAGCGGTTCTAATTGATTAATGAGCTTCAATAATTCTTCCCTATCTTCCATAACGATTAATTCGTCTTCTGCTGATTTTTCTGTACTGATATGAAACTCATCTGAAATGATTTCTACTGTTTTAGTCGATTTCCGGTAATAATCAATTGCTTTAAACTTCGCAATCGCTGCAATCCACTTTTTAAAATCACTCGGCTCTCCATGGAATTTATTTGCGTTATTCCAAATGGAAAGAAATATATCGTTTATACATTCCTCTATGAGTCCATCATTTTGAATGGGAAGTAGAACTTTATGCGTGATCCCCTTTATGAGTGGTAAGTATGTATCGACAACGAATTCTAACGCGTCTTCTTTTTGCCGCTGTAATCTTTTTATAAAATTTTTCTCATTTGATTTCATGTAGCGATTCCCCTTATTGTTTTGTAAAAGCTTTTACACCCTATATAACGTCTGAGAAAATTTTTTCTCTCATCTTTTTTATTTTTTGTATGTAATGGAATACTTTCCCTTAGCCATTTTCTCACATAACTATGCATTCAAAGAAAACTTTCTCAAGTCTGTAATTTAATTCATGTAGTACACTATTTATATAGTCACTCTTTAATTTAGTGTACATTTTATTTCATTAATCTATTTTAAAAATTAGGAGATGAGATGTGTATGTGTGGAATTACAGGTTGGGTAGATTGGAAGGAAGACCTTTCAAATCAACATGTTATTTTAAAAAAGATGGCAAATAGTATTGAGCATCGTGGTCCGGATGCTGAAGGATTTTGGTTTTCACCTCATGCGGCCTTTGCACACCGGCGTTTAATTGTAATTGATCCAGAAGGCGGGACACAGCCTAAGACATTTCGTGCTGGTGATTATACGTATGCTCTTACTTATAATGGAGAAATTTATAATTTCCGTGAACTGAGAGAGCAGCTTCAAAAATGTGGGCATGCATTTGAAACCCATTCAGATACAGAAGTATTACTACATGCTTATTTAGAATGGAAAGAAGACTGCGTACGACATTTAAACGGAATTTTCGCTTTTGCCTTATGGGATGATCAGAAGCAACAATTGTTTTTAGCACGAGATCATTTAGGTGTAAAACCACTCTTTTTTACAGAAAGAAATGGCAGTATTATTTTCGGCTCTGAAATTAAAGCATTATTAGCGCATCCATCTGTCCCTGCTGAAATTGATGCGAATGGAATAAATGAAATATTTGGATTAGGCTTATTTCGCACTCCAGGATGTGGCGTCTTTAAACATATTCAAGAAGTACGTGCTGGACATTCTATAACATTTACACGTCATAAAAAAGTAGTTACTAAGTATTGGAATTTAGAAAGTAAGTTCCATACAGACTCTATAGAAGATACATCTTCGCATATTTTATCTATTTTACAAGATACAGTAAAAAGACAATTAATTGCCGATGTTCCTCTCGTTTGTATGTTATCAGGCGGATTAGACTCTAGCGGTATTACTGCACTTGCGGGTAAAGAATTTGCTGCTGAAAATAAAACACTTCATACGTATTCTGTTGACTTTGTAAATAGCGCAAAAGATTTCGAACTGACATTTGCTCGCACTGGTTTAGACGCTCCTTGGGTAAAACGCGTTTCTGAACATGTCGGGACAGCGCATCATGATATTATTGTGAATGCTGAAGAATTAGCAAATCACTTATTCGTTCCCCTTCATGCAAAAGATTTACCGAGTGCTGGTGAAATGGAAACTTCACTATATTTACTATTTTGCGAAATGAAAAAAGATGCGACCGTAGCTTTATCCGGCGAATCGGCTGATGAAGTATTCGGTGGATATCCTTGGTTTCATCAAGAAGAACTACTATATGTAGATAAGTTTCCTTGGCTAACAAATTGGAAAAATACATCTCCTCTTCTACTAAATGAAGTAAGTAACCAATGTAATCTAGAAGACTATATTGATACACGATTCCAAGAAGCGATACTTGAAGTACCTACTCTTGAAGGCGAAAGTAAAAAATCCGCGAAACAACGTCAAATGTTTTATTTATTTTTAACAAGATTCCTTCCTTTCTTACTTGACCGTAAAGATCGTATGAGTATGGCTGTTGGATTTGAAGTTCGTGTACCGTTTTGCGATTATAGATTAGTTGAATATTTATGGAATGTTCCTTTCAACATAAAAAGTATTGATAATATTGAAAAAGGCATTTTACGTAGAGCACTACAACCAGCTTTACCTGACGATGTACGCAATAGAAGAAAAAGCGCTTATCCAACTTCACAAGATCCACACTACTTACAAACAATCCGTAATTTAACACTTGATATGTGTAACAATAAAAACAATCCTATTTTCTCACTTATTAACCATTCCATCTTACTTTCAATTGCTGATCAAAGTAATAAAGTGATTAACAATTTTGAAGCAAGAAGTGCCATGGAGTATATGCTACAAGTAAATGAATGGTTGAAAACATATCACATCCATATTGCTTAACAAAAAGGAGTTCAAGGATAAAAACCTTGAACTCCTTTTATATTAATTAGCACATTGTTTATTATCAGTATCAATAGACCATCCAATAATCGTGGCACAGTCTCTACCTTTCCACTGCAGTACATTTGTTAATACGGGCTCAATCTGCAAGCTATTTCCGTCGTGTAATATTTCTACTAAAGATTGATCATCATCAAACCTTCGTTTGTCACACTCTAAAATACCGTCCGTTGCCATTACAATGTGATTCATTCCTTTTTCTAATCCTCTTACACCTGACGTAAAGCAAGGTGTATTTGCTGCAAAAATATTTTTCCTGCCAATATATTCGTAATTTTTCCGTTTATTTAATCGTCCTTTTCCATTTTTCGTTTTCTCAGAATGGAATAAATACGCGAAACAATCACCAACTGATAACCAATATAAAAATTCGCCTTTTCGTAAACAAATTAAGCAAGCGAGTTCCTCATCATCTTGATCACACTTTTTAATAAATAACTCATCTGTAAATAACGCTAATAAGTACATATGTGTATGATGAAAAGCTAAATGTATTGGATAGGAAAATAACTCTTTTAATTTCTCTTTTCTTTCTGAAATCGCTTCTATTATATAATCAATATTTTTTGTTTTGTGGTGTGTATCAAAAATCATAACAAATTCAAATTGTAATTCAGGGTCCCACCAAGCAAGTACCGCATCTCCTCGTTCATATGCATCACTTTCTTGATTTCCCCCATATACGCCGACTGAAAGAGGACCACATTTTTCAACATGTATTTCATCTACATACATCTGTTCATGACTCATCCATTTGAATGTATTCACAACTATCATCCTCTCTCTTGCTAAATGTATACCTTTACACATAGATTACCTTATATTTCAATAAAAATAAACTTTTTCAACATTTTTTATCCAAATAAAAGGATTTTATTTCTAAAACAACGAATATATCTTACTATACGATATAAAAAGGGGATTTATTATTATGAACAACATTAATCAACATTGGGAGAGCATTTATTATCACTTACGATACGAATACGAGGACAATCTTTCCCACCAAGCAATTCGTATTTTACAAATCGTTTCTCGTGAGAAAGATATAACAATTGGAAAAGTCGCTACTGAGCTTAGCCTTTCTCATAACACAGCATCTGAACATATAAAGCGCCTTATTCAAAAGGGTTTCATCGTTAAAGAGAGAAATAAAAAAGATGAAAGAGTGGTAAACCTTACATTAACAATTGAAGGAATTGAAGTATTAGAAAAACATACTTTACTAGATAAAGAAAAGATAAAAATATTAGAATCACAGTTATCAAAAGAAGAACTACAATTAATTGAAAAAGCATTTTCGTTATTAGCGAAGGAGGCAAAATATGCATTTCCTCGTTAAAGTAATCGTTTCGGCACTTATTATCGGCGTTATCACTGAAGTCGCCAAACATTATAGTACGATAGGTGGCTTTATTGCTGCTCTTCCTCTCGTAAGTTTACTTAGTCTATTTTGGATTTCATTTGAAGGCGGGAATAAACAAGAATTGAGTCAATTTGCTTTAGGGGTATTATATGGATTCCCCGCATCAGCACTACTATTATTTATTGTCTATATTGGTTTAAAAAATTCATTTACACTTATTACATCTGTCCTACTCGGTATAGGTGTTTGGTGTATCGTTTTTGCTTTTCAAAAATTATTTCAAGCTTAGGGGGAATTAACATTCATAAATTTGTAGAAATAATGGGGCAAAATATAGAAGTACATATAAAAGACCAACTATGAAAAGTCAAGGGGACATTTTCAAAAAATATTGCTAGAGGATTTTGAAAATAAATCCACTGGATTCGATAGGAAGTGGCTAAACGTCTTCATAAAGTAT